>NZ_JASDDD010000045.1:0-28890 GCF_030407555.1 Curtobacterium sp. APC 4022 | reverse complement strand
TCGGGCCGGGCTTGGGGCCACCGGGCTTCGGGGCGCCGGAACGCGGGGCCGCAGGGGCCTTCGCGGCGGCGGGGGCTGCCGGGGCTGCGGACGCAGAGGCGCCCTCGGCCTGCAGTGCCGCACGGAGCTTCCGTGCGACGGGGGGTTCGATGCTCGAGCTCGGGCCCTTGACGAATTCGCCGAGTTCCTTGAGCTTCTCCATTGCGGTCTTGCTGTCGACGCCGAGCTCGCTTGCGATCTCGTGTACGCGTGGTTTCGCCACTGTTCTCCTTCACGGGTCCCACCCCGTCAAGGGGCAGGACTCAATGGTTGACGGGTCTCATTTCGAGCCGCTCATCAGTTGTCCATAAGCCGTTCAGCCTGTTCTGTCATGTCCTGGCGCTCGAGCGCTGTGCTGTTCGGGCCATCGGGCCCCAGCCCAGCGAGGTACTCGCGCACCGCGGACGTGTCGGGATCACGCTCCAGCCGGAGCGCACGGCGGAATGCCCTGCGCTTGACGGCCAGTTCGTACGCTTCGACGGTCGGTGTGAGCCACGCCCCCCGGCCCGGCATGACTGCCTTCGGATCCGCTACCACGGAGCCGTCACTGTGAGCGACGACACGGAGGAGGGAGGATCGGTTTGCGCGACGACGACTGCCGATGCACGTTCTGACGGCGTCCACTCTACTCCTTGACTCCGACGACCGCGATCCGGCACGCCCGAGGCCTGTCGCCACGAGCGAACCGGATCGCGTCGATGTGGGTGGTGCTCAGTCGTCGCCGTCGAGGATCGAGTCCGGCTGGATGTCGATCCGGGCGCCGGTCAGCTTCGCGGCGAGGCGGGCGTTCTGCCCTTCCTTGCCGATCGCGAGCGACAGCTGGTAGTCCGGCACGAGGGCGCGGACGGCCTTCGTCGAGGCGTCGAGCACGAACGCGCTCGTCACCTTGGCGGGCGACAGTGCGCTGGCGACGAACGTGGCGAGGTCGGAGGACCAGTCCACGATGTCGATCTTCTCGGCGCCGAGCTCGTTCGTCACCGAACGCACGCGGGCACCGAGCTCGCCAATGCACGCGCCCTTGGCGTTGACGCCGGGCTCGTTCGCCTTGACTGCCATCTTCGTGCGGTGCCCGGCTTCCCGCGCCAGCGAGGTGATCTCGACGACGCCGGAGGCGATCTCCGGGACCTCGAGGGCGAAGAGCTTCCGGACCAGGCCCGGGTGGGTCCGCGACACGGTGATCTGCGGGCCCTTGTGGCCGCGACCGACGCTCGTCACGTAGACGCGCAGACGGGTGCCGTGCGCGTAGGTCTCCCCCGGCACCTGCTCTTCGGGCGGCAGGATCGCCTCCACCGTGCCGAGGTCGACCATCACCATCTTCGGGTTCGGCCCCTGCTGCACGATGCCGGCGACGATGTCGCCTTCCTTGCCGCGGAACTCGCCGAGGATCTTGTCGTCGCCGATGTCACGGAGACGCTGGTTGATGACCTGCTTGGCGGCGAACGCCGCGATCCGGCCGAAGTCGCTCGGCTGGTCGACGGACTCGCCGATGACGTTGTCGTCCTCGTCGCGCTCGGGCACGAAGACGGACACTTCGCCGGACTTGCGGTCCAGCTCGACGCGGGCCTGAGCGTCGACGGGTTCGTCGTTCTCGGCGCGGTGCTTCTGGTAGGCGGTCAGGATGGCAGATTCGATGATCTGGACGAGCTCGTCGAACGGGATCTCCCGTTCACGCTCCATGAGTCGCAGGACTGCGAGGTCGATCTTCACCGAGGTGCCTCCGTATTCAGATGAGTCACTCCCGCGGATGGGACCGCGCGGAAGCCGTCGTCGATCGTACCGCAGGAATGACGGGAGGCCCGTGGCGGATCCGCCACGGGCCTCCTGTCGGACGTCGGTCGACGACGCCGGGGCGTCAGATCGCGCGCACCGCCGAGAGCAGTTCCGCGACCGGGACGTCGGACCGTTCGCCGGTGGCCCGGTTCCACAGTTCGACGACACCGTCGGCGGCGCCACGGCCCGCGACCACGACGATCGGCATGCCCAGCAGCTCGGCGTCACGGAGCTTGACGCCCGGCGACACCTTCGGCCGGTCGTCGTACACCACGTCGAAGCGCTCGGACTCGAGCTGCGCGACGATCGACTCGGCAAGCTCGTACGCGGTGGCGTCCTTGCCGGTCGCGACGACGTGCACGTCGAACGGGGCGACGTGCTTCGGCCAGGCCAGGCCCTTCTCGTCGTTGTGCGCCTCGGCCAGGATCGCCAGGATGCGGGTCACGCCGATGCCGTACGAGCCCATCGTGACGGTCGCGAGCTTGCCGTTCTCGTCCTGCACCTTGAGACCAAGGGCCTCGGCGTACTTCCGGCCGAGCTGGAAGACGTGGCCGATCTCCATGCCGCGGGCCGTCTCGAGCGGGCCGGAGCCGTCGGGTGCGGGGTCGCCGGCGCGGACGTCGGAGACCTCGGCGACACCGTCGGCGACGAAGTCCCGCCCGGCCACCAGGCCGGAGACGTGGATGCCACGCTCGTTCGCGCCGGTGACCCAGGTCGTGCCGTCGACCACGCGCGGGTCGACGAAGTACCGGAGGCCGGTGGCGCTGTCGGCGCCGAGGACCTGCGGGCCGATGTAGCCCTTGACCAGGCCGCGGTGCTTCCGGAAGTCGTCGTCGCCGGCGGCTTCGACCTCGGCCGGGGCGAAGGCCACCTCGGCGCGCTTGAGGTCGACGTCGCGGTCGCCGGGCAGGCCGACCACCACGATCTCCCGCGTGCCGTCGAGGTGCGTGAGGGCGAGGACCACGTTCTTCAGCGTGTCCGCCGCGGTCCACGGCGCGCCGTCACGCGGGGCGACGGCGTTCGCGTGCGCCACGAGCGAGTCGATCGTCGGGGTGTCCGACGCGGGGAGCAGCACGGGCTCGGGCAGGCCGTCGACGGGCTTCGCGTCCGGCACCGGCGTGACGTACGCCTCGACGTTGGCCGCGTACCCGCCGGCGCTGCGGACGAAGGTGTCCTCACCGACGGTGATCGGGTGGAGGAACTCCTCCGACTTCGACCCACCCATCGCCCCGGCATCGGCCTTGACGATGACGTACTCGAGACCCAGACGGGCGAAGATCCGCTCGTAGGCGTCCCGCATGACCTGGTAGCTGCGCTCGAGCCCGGCGTCGTCGAGGTCGAACGAGTACGCGTCCTTCATCGTGAACTCGCGTCCACGCAGGAGCCCCGCGCGGGGACGGGCCTCGTCGCGGTACTTGTCCTGGATCTGGAACAGCGTGACGGGGAGGTCCTTGTAGGACGAGTACAGGTCCTTCACGAGGAGGGCGAACATCTCTTCGTGGGTGGGCGCGAGCAGGTAGTCGGAGCCCTTGCGGTCCTGCAGGCGGAACATGCCGTCGCCGTACTCGGTCCAGCGGTTGGTGGCCTCGTACGGCTCGCGCGGCAGGAGGGCGGGCAGCAGGACCTCCTGCGCACCGGCGGCGACCATCTCGTCGCGGATGATGCCCTCGATCTTGGAGCGGACCCGGAGCCCGAGCGGCAGCCAGGCGAAGATGCCTGGCGACTGGCGACGGACGTACCCGGCGCGGACGAGCAGCTTGTGACTCGTGACCTCCGCGTCGGAGGGGTCGTCGCGGAGCGTGCGGAGGAAGAGGTGAGAGAGCCGTGTGACCACGCCGTCAGCCTAGCGGCGCACGGTCACGGCGCGACCCGCCTGTGGACGGCGAGGCCGCGGTGGCGGGCCTGTGCAGGAACGGACGGGAGGCCCGTGGCGGTGTCGCCATGGGCCTCCCGTCCGGCAAGGGGGTCGCGAGCGACCACCGACCCTTACGAGGTGACGACCAGCGGCTTGCCGGTGCCGGCTGCCGGACCCATCTCGTCGGCGATGCGGTTGGCCTCGTCGATGAGCGTCTGGACGATCTCGGACTCGGGGACGGTCTTGACGACCTGCCCCTTCACGAAGATCTGGCCCTTGCCGTTGCCCGAGGCGACACCGAGGTCGGCCTCGCGCGCTTCGCCCGGACCGTTCACGACACAGCCCATCACGGCGACGCGCAGCGGCACGGTCATGCCCTCGAGCCCCGAGGTGACGTCGTTCGCGAGCTGGTAGACGTCGACCTGCGCACGGCCGCAGCTGGGGCAGGAGACGATCTCGAGCTTGCGCTCGCGGAGGTTCAGCGACTGCAGGATCTGCAGTCCGACCTTGACCTCTTGCGCGGGCGGGGCCGACAGGGACACGCGGATGGTGTCGCCGATGCCCTCACCGAGCAGGATGCCGAACGCCGTGGCGCTCTTGATGGTGCCCTGGAACTCCGGGCCGGCCTCGGTCACGCCGAGGTGCAGCGGCCAGTCGCCACGCTCGGCGAGCTGACGGTAGGCCTTGACCATGATGACCGGGTCGTTGTGCTTGACCGAGATCTTGAAGTCGTGGAAGTCGTGCTCCTCGAACAGGGAGGCTTCCCACACGGCCGACTCGACGAGCGCTTCGGGGGTGGCCTTGCCGTACTTCTGCATGAGGCTCGGCTCGAGCGACCCGGCGTTCACGCCGATGCGCAGGCTGACGCCGGCGGCCTTGGCAGCCGCGGCGATGGCACCGACCTGGTCGTCGAACTTCCGGATGTTGCCCGGGTTCACACGGACCGCGGCACACCCGGCGTCGATGGCCTGGAAGACGTACTTCGGCTGGAAGTGGATGTCCGCGATCACGGGGATCTGGGACTTCTTCGCGATGATCGGCAGCGCATCGGCGTCGTCCTGGCTCGGCACGGCGACACGGACGATGTCACAGCCGGAGGCGGTCAGTTCGGCGATCTGCTGCAGGGTCGCGTTGATGTTCGTGGTCGGCGTCGTGGTCATCGACTGCACGGACACGGGGGCGTCGCCACCGACCAGGACCTTGCCGACCCGGATCTGCCGGGACTTGCGACGAGGGGCCAGGGTTTCGGGGGCCTTCGGCATTCCGAGGTTCACTGCGGGCACGTCCCGAACTCTACGCGCTCGTCCGGACAGCGCGGTCCGCGGGGACTCAGGCTCGGCCGGTGCCCAGGATCGCGGCGACGGTCAGACCCGTGTCAGAGCGTGTCGACGACCGTGATGAGCGGGGCGTACAGGCGCATCGCGTCGAGTGCCCGGGTGTGGTCGACGTCGCTCGCGCCGCCACACGCGTCGGCGACGACGGTGACCCGGACGCCGGCGTCCGCGGCCGCCAGGGCGGTCGACAGGACGCAGCAGTCGGTCGAGACACCCGTCAGCACGAGGTGCGTGTCCGCTCCGGTCCCGGTCACGGCCTGGAGGCTCGTCCCCCACTTCCCGAAGGTCGGCTCGGTCACGACGGGGACGGCTCCCGCCGCCGGCAGGTCGCCTGCCGCGAGTGCGGCGAACGGCTCGGTGAGTGCGTACAGGTCGTCCTCGTCGGGGACGAGCGCGAACGGCCAGTCGCGGTAGTACGGCACCCACGCTCCGGTCGGCTGGGCAGGAGCGACGAACCGGGTGAGGACGGTGCGGCCACGGAACCGTGGCAGGAGCCGTTCGATCGCCGCCGACGCTCCGGCGAAGCGTGGCGCGGCCCAGGGGCTGTCGCCGGTGAACACCCGCTGCATGTCGATGACGACCAGCCAGGCACCCGCCGTGTCGACACCGTCGCCCGTGCCGGCGTCGTCGACCGTGTCGACCGACGCGATCACGGGCGGAGCTCCGCGTCCGGCACCCGGGACACCGGTTCGGTGACCGGCATGGCCTCCTGACGCCGGACCGCCCGGCCGCCGAGCAGCAGCGTTCCGAGGAACCCGACGACCAGCGCCACCAGGACCCCGAGGTTCGCGTACGCCCACGGACCGGACACCCCGCCGAGGCCGAACGGGCCGAGCAGGAAGCCCTGCCAGTGCACGAGCTCGGCGCCGGGCGTGGAGTTCGTCACGAGCCCCCACCCGAGCACCGAACCGACGACGACGAGCGCGATCGCGGCCCACCGCACGCTGCCGTAGCGGCCGCGCGGACTGTCGAGCTCGTCCTCGGCGTAGGCGCGACGGCGGAGCAGGACGTCGGCGACGAACACTCCGCACCACGCCGCGATCGGCACGCCCAGGGTGATGAGGAACGCTTGGAACGGCCCGATGAAGTCGGTCGCGAAGAACACCACGAACACGGCTCCGGCGACCATGAGCACCCCGTCGACCCCGGCTGCGACCGGTCGTGGGATCCGGACGCCGGCGCTGAGGAGCGCCAGGCCCGAGGAGTAGATGTCGAGGACGGCCCCACCGACGAGGCCCAGGATCGCGACGACCGCGAAGGGCACGAGGAACCAGGTCGGCATCACCGTCACCAGGGCACCGATCGGGTCGGCGGAGATCGCACCGTGCAGCTCCTTCGACGATCCGGCCAGCATCACGCCGATGACCACCAGGACCGCGGGTGCCAGTGCCCCGCCGAACGTCGTCCACCCGACCACGCCGCCGGTCGAGGACGAGCGGGGCAGGTAGCGCGAGTAGTCCGCCGCCGCGTTCACCCAGCCGAGACCGAAGCCCGTCATCACGAGCACCAGGGCACCGATCACGTTCTGTGCGCTGCCGGACGGCAGCGCGGCGAGCGTGCCGAAGTCGATCGAGGGGACCGCCAGGACCACGTAGACGACGGTCAGGACGCCGGTGATCACGGTGATCCAGGCCTGCATCCGCATGATCACGTCGAAGCCGGCGATGCCCGCGCCGACCACGAGTGCCGCGACGACCACCAGGGCGACGAGCTTCGTCAGGACGCCGTCGTCCCACCCGAGCGCCTGGAACACCGTCGAGGTCGCGAGCACGGCGAGGGCGGCCAGCGCGGTCTCCCACCCGACCGTGAGGACCCAGCTGAGGAACGACGGCAGCCGGTTGCCGTGCACCCCGAACGCCGCACGACTGAGGACCATCGTCGGAGCAGACCCCCGCTTGCCCGCGATCGCGACGATCCCGCACAGCAGGAACGAGAAGACGACGCCGACCACCGAGACCACAGTGGCCTGTGCCAGCGAGATCCCGAAGTCGAGCACGAACGAGCCGTACGCCAGACCGAGCACCGAGATGTTCGCGGCGAACCACGGCCAGAACAGCCCGCGCGGTCGGCCCTTGCGTTCCGACTCGGCGATGACGTCGATGCCCTGTCGCTCGACGGCACGGGTCTGGCCTGCTCCGGTCTGGCCGATTCCGGTCTGGCCCGCTCCGGCCCGGTCGGCGACGGGCTTCTGCGGGGCCGACGGGTCTGCGCTCATGGGGTGAGCGTAGTGCGCGAGGACGCCGGTGCGGGCTCCCCGCGGATCCGGTGCCTGCTCCCCGAAGGGCCTGTGCCTGCTACCCGAACAGGTTGACCGGCCGGACGATGTCCGCGTAGATCAGGAGCGCGCTCATGCCGGCGAGCAACACGACGACGACCATCGTCAGCGGCATCGTCTTCGCCAGGTCGATCGGACCCGGGTCGGCCTTGCCGAACAGGCGGAAGGTCCGGCGCTTCACGGCCTCCCACAGAGCGCCCGCGATGTGCCCGCCGTCGAGCGGCAGGAGCGGCACCATGTTGAGCACGAACAGACCGATGTTCAGCGACGCCAGCAGTCCGAGGATCGTGTAAACCTTGTCCACCACGGGCACGCCGCTCATCGACGAGACGGTCCCGATCGCCCGGCCGACCCCGACGACCGACACCGGGCTGTCCTGCGAGCGGGCCTGCGAACCGAAGGCCGCGTTCCAGACCGCCACCAGGCGCTGCGGCAGGTCGATGATGAGGTGCGCCGACGCGCCGATCTGGGCGCCCGTCGCGGGCAGCACCGCCGCCGGGGACTGCCGGACCAGCGTCTGCCCGATGCTGACGCCGACCACACCCACCCGCTGGGTCTTCGTCGTGCCGTCGCTGTTCTTCGCGACCGTCCCGTCGGCCGTGTAGACGTCGCGGGTGGCCAGTGCCGGCGTGACGCGGAGGGTGCGCTCGGTGCCGTCCCGCTCGACGACGACCGGGACGGCCTTGCCGGCGGACCGCTGGAACGTGTCCGAGACCTGCGTGATGGTCGGGTTCCGCACGCCACCGACGGACAGGACGACGTCGCCGGACCGGAGTCCGGCCTCCTTCGCGGGCGAGACGGCGTCACCGTCGGCGCACGTCGTCCGCGCACTGGTCGGCAGGACGCAGTCGACGCTCGAGGTGAAGGTCGTGGTCGGCGCCCCGAACCCGACGAGCAGGATCCCGAACAGGACGATGCCGATCACCAGGTTCATCGCCGGACCGGCGACCATCACGATGATCCGCTTCCACGGCGTCAACCGGTAGAACGCCCGCGAGTCGTCGCCACCGGACTCCGCGATCTGCTCCGCACTGGCCGCCCGGGCATCCTGCACGAAGGCCGAGTACATGCCGGTGTTCGTGATCTCACGGCCAGAGGCTCGGGGCTTCAGCATGCCCACCATCGAGATGTAGCCGCCGAGCAGGATCGGACGGATGCCGTACTCGGTCTCGCCACGTCGGAAGGACCAGACCGCCTTGCCGAAGCCGAGGGAGTACTGGGTCACCTTGACGTTGAACAGCTTCGCGAAGGCCAGGTGGCCGAGCTCGTGGAGGCCGATCGACACCAGCAGACCGATGATGAAGACGACGACGCCGAGGATGAAGAGCAGGACGGTTCCGACGGTCACCGGCAAAGAGTACGGGACGCTGGCCATGACGGAGCCGTACGCGGGCTGGGTGGTGATGTGAGCCTCCAGAGCGGTGTGGCCCTGGAGCGCGGTGCTGCCCGCGTGAGCGTTCCCACCCGGGAGGCGCGGATCACGCCGTGCGCGACAGGATGCGGTCCGCGGTCTGCCGCGCCCACCGCTCCGCGGCGAGGACACCGTCGAGCGACGGCTCCCCCGCGGTGTGCTCGTCGACCACCCGCGCGACCGTGTCCACGATGTCGAGGAAGCCGATCGCGCCCGCGTGGAACGCGGCGACGGCCTGCTCGTTCGCCGCGTTGAAGACCGCCGGGAACGTCCCGCCGAGGACGCCGACACGCTTGGCGAGGTCCACGGCGGCGAAGGCCTGCGTGTCCAGCGGCTCGAACGTCCAGGTGCTCGCCGTCGTCCAGTCGAGCGGGACGCCGACGTGCGGCACACGGTCCGGCCACGCCATCCCGAGCGCGATCGGCAGGCGCATGTCCGGCGGCGACGCCTGGGCGATGGTCGAACCGTCGACGAACTCGACCATCGAGTGCACGACCGACTGCGCGTGCACGGTGACGTCGATGCGGTCGTACGGGACGCCGAAGAGCAGGTGCGCCTCGATGACCTCGAGTCCCTTGTTGACGAGCGTGGCGGAGTTCGTCGTGACCACGAGGCCCATGTCCCACGTCGGGTGGGCCAGCGCCTGCGCCGGCGTGACGTCGGCCAACTCGTCGCGGGAGCGGCCGCGGAACGGACCACCGCTGGCGGTCAGGACCAGGCGTCCGACCTCGGCGTCGCTGCCGGAGCGCAGCGCCTGCGCGATCGCGGAGTGTTCGCTGTCGACCGGGACGATCTGCCCGGGAGCGGCCGCGGCCTGCACGAGCGGACCGCCGACGATCAGGCTCTCCTTGTTCGCCAGCGCCAGGGTCGCGCCGGTGTCGAGGACCGCGAGGGTGGGGCCCAGGCCGACCGAGCCGGTGATGCCGTTCAGCACGACGTCCGCCTCGACGCTCCGCACCAACCGTTCGGCGTCGGCGGACCCGAGGGCGGTCTCGCGGACCCCGAACCGGGCGGCCTGCTCGGCGAGGGCGGTCGCGTTGCTGCCGGCCGTGAGACCGACGACCTCGAAGCGGTCGGGGTTCCGCTCGATGACGTCGAGGGCCTGCGTGCCGATCGACCCGGTGCTGCCGAGGAGGACGACACGGCGGCGGGTGGTGCTGGGGCTCATGGGGGAAACCTACCGGGAGCGCGTTGCTGCCGCCGCGCCCCGCACGACGAAGGGCGGGTGGTGCGTCGAGACGCACCACCCGCCCTTGCCGTCCTGCAGGTCAGCCCTTGGCGAGCAGATCGACCACGAACACCAGGGTCGCGTTGGCCGGGACGCCCGAGCCCTCTGGCGGAGTGGCACCGTAGCCGTCTTCCGGGGTGACGACGATCATGACCTGGGAGCCGACCTTCTGGCCGACCAGACCCTTCACGAAGCCAGGGATCAGACCGCTGTTCGAGATGGTGAAGGTCGTCGGGGAGCCCTTCGACCACGAGGAGTCGAACTCCTTGCCGCCCTTGTAGAGCACGCCCTTGTACTGGACGAGCGCAGTGTCGCCGTCCTTGATGGTGTCGCCGTCGCCCTGCTTGATGACCTCGGCCGTGGTCTTCGTCGGAGCGGCCGTGTCGGGGATCGTGATCGTCGGCTCGCCGTCAGCGGCGTCCTTGACGGTCGGCAGCTTCGGGTCCTGGTCCTTCGGCGTGCCGGTCGACTTGGTCGGCGTCTGCTCGACGACGTCCGCGACGACGACGATGGAGCCGGTCGTGTTGAAGCCGAGTGCCGCTGCCTGACCGACCACGGCCACCCGGTCGCCGACCTTCGCGCACGACAGGATGGCGCCGAAGCCGGTGCCACCGACCGAGAGGACCTGCGGGTTGCCCTGGTCGAAGCCGACCGTGACGAGGTTCTTGGCGTCCTTCGCGCTGTACGCCGTGTACGCGACCTGCACGAAGTCACCCTTCGACAGGGACGCACCGGAGCCCTTCACGACGCGGGTGGCCTGCGGCGGGTCGGCCGTCAGGCCCTTGTCGAACGTGACCTTCGGCGCTGCCGAGCCGCCGACCGATCCGGTGGCCTTCACGGAGTCCGAGGCCGTGCCGGGCTTCGGGCACGAGGTGATCGGCGTCGGGGTCGAGCTCGGGGCGGAGGTGGCCGATGCCGAGGGGTCCGACGAGCCGGAACCGGAGCAGGCCGCGAGGCCGAGGATCACGGCGGGCACGAGGGCGAGGGGGAGCAGACGGAGACGCTTCACACGGGTCATCCTGCCGCACTCACTGATGCGTCGGCTCCGAGGACGGTGATCTCGGCCTCGTGGTGGACCGGGAACGCGACCGAGCGGGCGATGAAGCACAGCCGGTTCGCCTCGGCGTGTGCGGTGCGGGCGTCGTCGACACGGTCGGGCTCCGTGATGGTCACGACGGGCCGGAGGAGGACCCCGGTCAGTTCCCCCGAGCCGTCGCGGTGCACGTCGAGACTCGCCGTCGCGCGGTCCTGGTAGTCGACCACCGTGATGCCGAGCGTCGACGCGACGTACAGGTAGCTCATCATGTGGCACTGGCTGAGGGCGGCCAGGATCATCTCCTCCGGGTTCCAGCGATCGCGGTCGCCGCGGAAGGTCGGGTCGGCGCTGCCGAGGACGTCGGGCTTGCCCGCCGCGCTGATGACGTGGTCGCGACCGTAGTCGCGGTACCCGCTCGTCCCGGTCCCCCGGTTGCCGGTCCAGCGCACGGACACCTCGTAGGAGTGGTCGGTCATGGGCGGTCCCTTCGTCACGGTGAACGGTCCGGTGGTCGGTAGGCTCGCCGCATGAGCGTGGCTCCCAGCACCGACCGTCATCCTCTCACCGCCGACGGGTCCGTCGAGCTGGCGGTCCTCGACCGTTCCGGCTTCGACGAGAGCCGCCACATCGGCGCGGGGGTGGTCGTCACCGCAGACGGCACCGTCGTCGACGCGGTCGGGGACGTCACGGCGAGCATCTACCCCCGCTCGACCATGAAGCCCTTCCAGGCACTCGCGATCCGCCGCGCCGGGGCGCTGTTCGCCGGGGACGAGCTCGTGATGACGACGGCGAGTCACGCGGGGACCCCGTCCCACCAGTCGCTGGCACTGCGGATGCTCGAACGCTTCGACCACGTCGAGGACGACCTGGGCTGCCCGCCGGACCTGCCCTTCGACCGCGAGACCGCGCGCGGTATGGACGGCCCACGGCGCCTGGCGATGAACTGCTCCGGCAAGCACGCCGGGATGCTCGCCGCCTGCCGCGTCCACGGCTGGGACGCGGCGACGTACCTGGAGATCGACCACCCGCTCCAGCGTGCGGTCCGCAGCACCGTCGAGGACTTCACCGGCGAGGTCGTCGACGTCGTCGGCACCGACGGGTGTGGCGCGCCGGTGTTCCCGCTGACGCTCACCGGGCTGGCACGGGGCATCGCCGGTGTCGTCGCCCGGGCGGACGACGACACCGCTGCGCTGACCGACGCCGTCCTGGCGAACGCGTGGGCGATCGACGGCGTGGGCCGGGCGAACACCGTGACGATCGAACGGCTCGGCGTCCTGGCCAAGCTCGGGGCCGAGGGCGTGATGGTGATGGGAGTGCCGCAGGGGCCCGCCGTCGCCGTCAAGGTGCTGGACGGGTCGCTCCGTGCCGGCACCCTGGCAGCGCTGACGCTCCTGGTGCGCAACGGGCTGGTCGCTGCCGAGGCCGCGGACGAGGTCCTCGCAGCCACCGGGGAACGCGTGCTCGGCGGCGGCGTGCCCGTCGGTGCCGTCCGCGCCGGAGCTGGCCTGCACTGAACCAGGACCGGGCTGTCCACAGGGCCGTCCGCAGGGCTGTCCGGGTGGTGCTGGTCGGGCCGAGGAGCCGGGCGGTCGGGCACGACGAGCAACGGCAAGGTCGGACGCATCGTGACCCCGACGGGGTCCATGGATCCGTCGGCCAGGCGTCGTCGGACACGACACCCGTAGCGCGTCACGTCGACGACGGCGGTGCAGCAGCGGGGTGCGGTCGTCGTGCTCGGCACGAGCACCACCGAGGCGGCCCGGTGCCCCTCGGGATCGAGCAGGACGGCGGCGCAGGTCCCGTCCGGCATCCCGCTGCGGACGATCCGCTGCCCGAGCAGAGCGGTGTCCGCCGCGACTCGGAGCGACGTCGCCGAGGCCTGCGGGTCGACCGTGCTCCGCTCAGCGGGCCTGGCGCGCAACTCGTCGAGCTGGTCCACCAGGCCGGTGAAGACCGCGCGCGCGAGCGCACCGGTGCCACAGACGACGACGCCGCCGGACGGGTCGGCCCGGACGAGGGCGCCGCCCGAGGTCCGGCCGATCAGGATCGCGCCGTCCGCTGCGGCCTCGGGGACCCGGTCGTGCTCGGCTGTCCCGTCGAGTTCAGGGTCGGGTTCGGGGTCGAGTCCGATGCCGTGTCCGTGTCCTCGTCCACGTCCGTGTCCGTCGTCGGTCGCCGGAGGGATGACGACCGCCGCCGGACTGCCGCCCGTTCGTGGCGCACGTACCAGCACCGCGACGAGGAGACAGACCGCGGCAGCCACGCAGAGACCCGGCACGCTGCCGACCGGCACGACCAGCATCCCGACGGTGATGACGACCGCCACCACGACGGCCGCGCGACGTGCTCCACGAGGTTCCATGCCCCCATCACATCGGGAAGCAGACCCTCACCGCCTGGTCGCCGTGCGGTCTGTGGAGAACCAGACGGTGGCGCGTCACGGTGCAGGGAGGCGCCCCGGTGTCACTGCAGCAGGAAGAACTGCTCCCCCACGTCGACGCGGGCTCCGCGCTCGACCCGGTAGCGCCGACCCGGCTCGCACCGGCGGATCGACCCGTCGATGTGGCGGATGACCGTGCCGTTGCCCGAGTAGCGGTCCGACACCCAGAGGTCGTCGCCGTCACGCCCGAGTTCCAGGTGCGTCTTCGACACCGACTTGCCGGGGTCGCGGATCGTCAGCAGCTCGTCGAAGTGCTCCTCCGGCTCCGGACGTGGCAGCCGCCCGAGCAGCGCGGAACCGTGCACGCCGAGCCGTTCGCCCGTGCTGAAGTGCAGCAGGAACGGCGCGTGTTCGGGCTTGCGCGACACGATGCGTGTCGCCTCGACGTCCTCGTCGTCGTCTTCCTGGAGTGCGGAGTCCGACGGCGCTTCGTCGGCCGGCGTGACCTCGGGAGCCTCGTGGGCGTGCGGGACGGGCGGGAGTGGAGCGGCAGTCGGTGCGTCATCGACCGTCGGTGTCGTGGGCGGTGGCGTCACGGGCCGGGGCGACTCGGGCGGGAGCGGTGCGGCCCAGGTGAGGTGGGCCTCCTGGTCGGCATCGGTGCCGCCTCCGGCGTCCTCCTGCCGGTCGGAGTTCGTCTCGGGCTCGTCGGCGACGGGAGCGTCAGCGGTGAGCTCGTCCGCGGCGGGTTCGTCCGACTCCGGCTGGCCGGCGGGCTCGTCGTCAACGTGCTCGTCGTCCACTTGCCCGTCGGCCTCAGGCTCGTCGGAGGCCGCAACGTCGACGACCGGCCCGTCGACAACGGGCTCGTCAACGGTCTCGTCGCCGACCGGTTCGTCGACACCGGACCCGTCGGCAGCGTTGTCGCCGTCGCCGTCGCCGTCGCCGTCGGTCAGCTCGTGCGCGTCGGAGACGGCGCTGCGGAGCGCGTCCTCGTCGGCCGCCCAGTCGGGCCGGGTGAGCGGCAGCGGCATCACCGGACCGGTGAAGGCCGCGGTGACCGCGGGACGGACGGAGCCACATTCCTCGCAGAAGATGTCGTCGGGTTCCAGGGTGTGCCCGCAGACGTGGCAGGTCGCACTCTGGCTTCCCGGCGCGACGAGCGGAGCGGGGCGGGGTGCGCGGCGTTCGACGACGGGCTGGAACGCCGCGGTGTCGCCGGGTCGGGGTGCGTCGTCGAACGCAGCGGCGTCGGACGCACCCGGGGTGTCGGTGTCGGTCGAGGAGGACGCGTCGGTGACCGCAGCGGACGGGGCGCGACCGATCCACCAGGACGGTCCGGCCGGCGGCGCTGCCGGGGTGGCCTGCGGTTCCCAGACCGGGAGGGCGGCGGATCCGGAGCCGTGCGTGTCGGCGGACTGCTGCCCGGCGGACTGCTGCGCTGCAGGCTGCTGCTCGGGTGGTGCCCAGGCGGCCGTGCGCTGGACCTCCGGGTCGTCCTGGGGAGCGACGTCCTCGGCGGGGAAGGCATCCGGGTCGAGCGTCGGTTCGGCAGGCACCTGCGCTGCCGACGTCGGTGCTGCGCCGGGGCGGCCGGTCCAGTCGCCGAGACCCGTGCCGGCACCGTGGACGTGGGTCGGCGCACTGCGCGGCGTGAGGTCCGCCGCGTCCGGCTCGGGAGCGGGTCGGTTGCGGTCGGCGCCGGTCAACCACGCCCGGGTCGCGGGGTCGAGCGTGGACTCGGGGAGCCACGCGTCGTCGGCGGTCTCCGGTGCGCGGCCGTGCGCGTCGGGCTGCTGCAGCGGCGGGGGTGTCGACCGGTCCGCGGCTTCGACGGGTGCAGTGCGGCGAGCTGCCGAGGTCGTGACGGCTCGTCCGCACTCACCGCAGAAGATCGCTCCGTCCGGGAGCGCCGATCCGCAGTGTTCGCATCTGATCACAGGGTGCCTCTGTCCTCGTCCGGCCGTCCGCGAGGTGCTTCCGGCCTCGGGACATCGTAGTCACCGCCGATCAGAGCAGTCTCCGCGAGCCAGCGGAGGCAGCCGCAGCACGCAAGCCCACCGTCACCGACGGAACGAGCGCAACGACCGGAACGACCGCAGCGAGGTCGCCGCACGGAACCGGGCACGTCGATCGCGGCCGGCGCGCAGTGCGGTGATCGCCGCGTCCACCGCAGCCCACGTCCGGTCGGCACCGGCACGGTCGACGTCGGCTGGACCGAAGACCGCCGCATCGGCATCAGCCGCGATCGCTGCACCGGCGTCCCCGGGCGCGGCCTGACCGACCTCTCGGCGGGTGGCTGTCGGGTCGACGTCGTGGCCATCGTCGAGCAGGGCGTCCCGGTACTCGTCCCACGCACCGACGACCCGGGCCCGCGCCTCCGGTGCTCGACGGCGCCGTCGACGCCGGAGCCGCTTGGCCGAGACGACGGCGGCGATCGGCAGCAGCACGAGCGCCAGGAGCCCGAGGACCCCGAGCGCCCACGGCAACACCGCGAGCAGGATCTGCAACCACAGTGGCTGCGTCGGCGGGGTGTCCCGGTCGGCCTGCGGCGGCGTCTGCTGGTCCTGGTCGAGCTGTTGGGCCGGGGGCGGCGGCACGACGGTCTCGGGCCGCGTCACCGGCTGCGGCGTCTGGTCGGACTCGTCCGGGATCTCCCGGACGACCGGGTTGGGGTCGAGCATGACCCAGCCCCACTGCGCCGTGTCCACCTCGATCCGGGCGGTGACGTCGGAGCCGCGGAACGTGGTCCGCCCGCCCGTCGCTGCAGCTTCCTGATCACCCGAGTCGCCGCCGGGCGTGAACCCCAGGACGACGCGCGCGGGGAACCCGATCTCCCGTGCCATCAGGGCGGCGGCGACGGCGTACTGCTCCTGGTCCCCCACCATCGGCACGGCGGTGAGGAGCTGCGTGATCCGGTCGGCACCGTGACCGCTCCGGCTGGGACGGTCGTCACCGACGCCGTGACTGACGTACCCGGTGCGCCGCAGCGCCTGCAGCGCGGCGAGCAGTTGCGCTCCGTCACTCGTGTCCGCGTCGGTGTCGGCGCGGACGGCGTCCTGCACCGCGGCCGGCACCGCGCGCGGTGTCGGGACGGCGGCGTCGCCCGGCCGGGCGTCGGTCAGCTCGTCCTGGGTCGGTTGGTCGGGGACCACGGCGGACAACGTGTACCGCGTCCGGTCGGTCACCCCGTTGACGAGGGCGGCAGTGCCGGTGGAGCGGTTGTAGAAGAAGGCGGTCCGCTCACCGTCCGCGTCCGGGCCGCGGAACGCGACCGACGTCAGGTCACCGACCGTGGGCAACCAGACGCCCCGGTACCCCTGCACCGTCACGGCGACGTCGACGGGGGTCCCCCGCACGTCGCGGGTGTCGACCGCGGTCGGGACCCGCTCGAAGGAGCCGGACGCCGAGGCGCCGTCCGGACCTCCGACGCGGTAGACGACGCCGTCGTAGGTGTCCAGGGTCGCGATCCGGACGAAACCGCCGGCGGGCAACCCGGTGACGGTGAGTTGGGGCTCGTCGGCTCGGCCGGACTCCTCGTAGGCGCGGAACCCGCTGAGCGGGCTGACCTGGTCGCGCGGGTCGAAGGGCTTCACGACGTCCGTGCGGGCGACCGTGCGCGCTCCCGACGGGGGCGCGACGAGACCGAGTCCGGTGGCGACGACGGCGGCCGCGGCGATCGTCGCCGTGCCGACCAGCGCCGGCCGGACCACCGCCCGCACGATCGGCACGCGGGCTCCGGTGGTCGCCGCGACGGTCGCCGCGCGCCGGAGGTGCCGGACGGTCAGCGCCCACACGAGCGCGACCCCGGCGAGCAGGACGCCGAGCCAGACGGACGTCTCGAGCCGCATCGGTCCGAACACGGTGCCGGTGACGAAGAGCGCGAGCGCCGGCAGGCTGGCGAGCTCCGGACGGGAGGCGCGGGTCGCGATGCTCACGCCGACGACCGTCACGAGGAGGACCGACACGAAGTACGGCACGAGGAGCGCCTCGTACGACCCGACCGGCAGGGTGATCGTCAGGAGGCGCCGCCACCCGAGGGCGACTCCGCTGAAGAGCTCGACCAGTCCGGGCAGCGTCGGCAGCGGGCCGTCCGCCGCACCGGGCACGGCAGCGGGGACGCCGGTGGCCGCGAAGCCGACGACGGTCACGATCGACACGACCGAGGCCGGGAGGCGCATCCCGGCTCCCAGCAGCGCCACCACGGAACCGACGACCACGGCCGTGACCCCCGCGGCCACCATCGCGCTGTCACGGTGGATCGGCCACCAGGCCGTGCTCGCGAGCGCCACGAGGAGCCAGACGGCCAGCGTGCCCGCGACCAGACGCAGCGGCGACACCCGGCGTCGGCGGGCAGCTCGTGCCCCCGACCGGGGCCCGGCGTGCGGTGTCGGGCGCGGGGCCCGGCGCTCGTCGATGCTCATGCGCTGACCGACCGCTGCAGGGCGTGGCGGAGGTCCTCGAGGTACCCGACGGTCATGACCGTCAACGCGCCGACCCGGACGGACCGAGGCACGGCCTCCGGTTCGCAGACGACGGCGACGACCTCGACCCCGACGGGGAACCGCGAGGCGGCGAGGCGGAGGGCCGGCACCGCGACGGTCGAACCGACGACCAGGAACGCGACGGAGATGCCGGGGGTGTCCCGACCGGCGATGCGCGCGACCTCGGCGATCGGCAGACAGGCGTCGGCCAGCCCCACGCGGGCGAACGCGTCGAGCAGGCGGGTCGGGGTGACGGTCGGCAGCGGTCGCACGGCGCGGACGGCACGCTTGGCGAACTCCGGGGTGCGTTCCGAGACGACGACGGTGACCTCCCGGCCGTCCCGGACGGCACGGGCACCGAGCGACGCGGCGACGCTGACCGCGAGCTCGAACTCGTCGTCGTCCGCGAACTCGGCGCGGGCGATGCCGAGAGCGACGACGAGGTGTGAGCGCCGGGTGTCCTCGAACTGCCGCACCATGAAGGCCCCGGTCTTGGCGGTCGACTTCCAGTGGATCGTCCGGGGGTCGTCGCCCGGCATGTACTCACGGATCGCGTGGAAGGCGATGTCGGCCGGCGAGAGGTCGGTCGTCGCCTGCCCCTCGAGGTCGCGGACCAGCCCGGTGCTCGTCGACGGGATCGCGATCGTCCGCGGGTGCACGATCACCTGCTCGCGAGCGGTCCAGACGACCTCGCGGCGCACCAGGCCGACGGGGTCGGCACGGACGCCGGTCACCGGTCCGACGTCGAGGACGCCCCGGCGGACGGTCGGGACCGCGACGTGCTGTTCGAAGGTCGCGTGGGGCGCCACAGCCGGGATCGTCACGTCGACGAGCCCGGTGCCGACCGGCACCTCCACCGTCGTCGGGACGGTCGGGAGGCGCGTGGGGTTCTCCGCGGTGATGGTCACGCCGGCCTCGTCCCCCACCACCACGCGGTGCTGCGGCGGGGTCATCCGGATGAGCAGGCGGGACCGGCCGAGGAGGGCGATCGCCGCCACCACGACGAGGACCGCTCCCGCCCACCCGACGACGACGACCTCCCGGAGCCCGGCGCGGTACCCGGCGACGAACGCGACGACCGTGAGGACGGCCACGATCCACCCGAGCGGTGTCACGACGGACGCGACCTGGCCCCCGGCACGGCGGACGAGCCTCCCGAGCGAGCGCCAGGCGCGGACCACGCCGACCACCGCGTCGGCGGCGACGTCCTCACGCTCACCGACGAGGCGGGTCCGGACGTTGGTGAGGCCGGCGACCGTCCCGGTGCGCTCCTGCACGCCCGCGCGACGCGACCGCGTCGCGAGGGGACGACGGGACCGTGTGTCGGCGGGACGGCGATCCGTCACCGTGGGACCCGGTCGGCCGGCGGTGGCGTCTCGACGAGCAGCTGCGCGACCACGCTCGAGGCGCTGACGCCGTCGAACTCGGCCTCCGGGTCGAGCACCATGCGGTGGGCGAGGACCGGCTCGGCGAGGGCCTTCACGTCGTCGGGTGTGACGTAGTGCCGTCCGGTGACGGCGGCGAGGACGCGGCTGGCGCGCATCAGGCCCATCGCACCGCGGACGCTGACACCGAGTCGGACCTCGTCGGCGGCGCGGGTGCCGTCCACGAGTCGCGCGACGTAGTCGGCGATGACGGGGTCGACGTGCACGGTGCGGGCGAGCGCGGCCATCTCGGTGACGGTCGCGGCGGGGACGACGCTCGCAACCGGCACCGCGGCGGACGGTGCCGCGGACGTCTCGAGGATCCGGACCGTCGCCGCGTGGTCCGGGTAGCCGATGGACGTCTTCATGAGGAAGCGGTCGAGCTGTGCCTCGGGCAGGCGGTAGGTCCCGGCCTGTTCGATCGGGTTCTGCGTCGCGACGACCATGAACGGCTGCGCCAGTCGGTGGGTGACACCGTCGACGGTGACGGCGGACTCCTCCATCGCCTCGAGCAGGGCGGACTGGGTCTTCGGACTGGCGCGGTTGATCTCGTCGGCCAGCACGATGTTCGCGAACACCGGACCGCGGTGGAACTCGAACTCCTGCGCCCGCTGGTCGTAGACGCTGATCCCGCTGATGTCGCCGGGCAGCAGGTCGGGGGTGAACTGGATCCGGTTCGTCGACCCCTGGACGCTCTGGGCGAGGGCGCGCGCCAGGCTGGTCTTGCCGGTGCCGGGGACGTCTTCGAGCAGCAGGTGTCCCTCGCTGAGCATCGCGGTGACGGCGAGCCGGATCACGAACGTCTTGCCGAGGAGCACCTGCTCGACGTTCGACACGATGCGGCCGGCGACGTCGGCGAACCGGGTGGCCTGCTCCGGGGTCATGCTCATGCGGGTGTCGTTCCTTCTGTGGTGGGGACGGCGTGGTCGGTGCCTGCGGTGCTCGGGGTGCTCGTCGGGCTCGGGGTGCTCGTCGGGCCCGCGCTGCGCGGTGTCACGGTGTCGGCTGGCTCGGGTCGCCGGAGCCGGGCGCCGGTGCCGGGTCCGCCGGTGCCGGATCCGCGGGGGCGGGGTCCGGCGGTGGGTCCGCTGCCGCGACCGCCGACGTCGCCGGTGACTTCTCGTTCGTCGCCGAGGACCGCGGGTCGGCGTCCAACTGGGCGGTGACGAGGACCCGGACGAACCGAGCGCCGGTCGGTGCGGTGGGGGCGGTGCCGCCCGACTGCCAAGTGTCGGACGCCTGCGCGGCGATCGGGAAGATCCCGGCGGCGTCGCTGTACCACCGTGCCGTGTACGTGACGCTGACCCCGGCGCCGACGGCGGGGCCGGTGAGGGCGATCCGCGTGCCCTCCTGCGCGCCGGTCACCGTGCTCGCGGTGTCGAACGCGGCGACGGTCCCCGACCAGGAGGCGTCCTTGCCGGTGCAGAACGCGTCGCCGGGTGCGCCGCACGCCTGCAGGGTGACGGTGGCTGCGGCGTTGCGCGCGCCGGCACCGGGCACGCCGGTCCACGCCTGACCGGGCTGCAGGGTGACGACCGACGCACCGGTCTGCAGGCGGTAGTGGTCGACGTCCGAGCCCGGAGCGGTGACCCGGACGTCGGCCTGGTTCGCCGTCGCCCCGGGGACGACCGCGACGGTCGGCGAAGCGGTACCACCGGGCGTCTCGTAGGCGACCGCGCTGGCGGAGGCGACGTTGCAGAACAGGCCGTTGTCGGACACGACCGCGTAGCGGACACCACCGCCGCCGACGCCCGAGTCGGTCGTGCCGGACTGCGCGCCGAGCGACGTCTGGCCCGCCAGCGCGGCGCAGGTCGGGCTCATGCCGGAGGCGATCCGGTAGACCCGGTAGGTCGGTCCCGCTCCCCCGGCACCGTCGGCAGGCGACCAGGTGATCGTCACGGTCGACTTGCCCTGGTCGTCCGGCTGGTCGCCGGTGACGGCCCGGACGTCCTGCGGCGGTCCGGGGACCCCGACGGCGGTGCCGGACGCCGTCGAACTGTTCCACTGCACCGCCGTGCCGTCCCGGGCCGCGTCGTTGCGCGGGGAGACCGTCACGACGTAGACCGCACCACTCGTCGCGCCGCTGAAGGACGTGGTCGTCGCGGTGCCGGTCCGCTTCGTGTCGGTGAGACCCGGGCCGGCGATCGTCACCACGTGGTCGTCGACGGCGCTGCCCGTGGCCGGGCGCGGGACCGCGTCCCACGAGACGTCGAGCTGGCCGGGGTTCGTCCGGTCGGGCACGACGGACAGCCCGGTCGGTGCCGCCGGAACGAAGTCGGCGCTCATGGTGGCGGACTGCGGCGAGGGCTGCGAGCTCCCGAGGGCGTTCTCGGCCAAGACGCTGAACCGGTAGGACCGGGTCGGGTCCAGTCCGGTGAGGGTGCAGACGGTCGCGGTGCCGCAGTCCTTCGCGACGCCGCCGGTCCCCGTCACGCGGTACCCGGTGATCGGCGAGTTGTTCGCGCGCGGGGTGGACCAACTCAGCGTGATCTGCCCGCCGGTCTCGGTGCCGGTCCGGGTCGGCGTGCCGGGGGCGTCGGGGACGTCCTGCACCGAGACCGTCACGTCGCCCCACACCGACCGGTCGGCATCGCCCGTCGCGTCCGCGACCCGGTACTGCAGGTGCGTGTCGACCGGTTGCGCGTCCGCCGCGACACCCACCCGGAGGCGTGACCGGTCGGCGCTCGGGGTGACGGTCACACCGGCGGGGATGCCACCCGCGAGACCCCGGATGTCGATGACCCGCAACGGCTGGCCCGGGAAGGGGTTCGTCTGTCCGTCGTTGGCGAGGACGTCGATCGTGGTCGAGGTCCCTCGTCGCACGACGGCGCTGTCCGGCCCGGGCTGGACCAGCGGCCGGGTGGACGCGACGACCTCGACGGTGATCCGTCCGGCCCGGCCCTGGTTCGTGGAGTCGGCGACGCCGACCCCGATGGTGGACCGGGCACCGGGTGCGGTCGAGTCGTCGACGGCGACGGTCAGTCGCTGCCCGGCGATCGTCGCGGTCGTGCCGCCGTCCGGCCGGTCGAGCACGGACCACCGGAGCTCGGGCAGGTCCGCCGGGTACGGGTAGTCGGTCAGCTTGGTGAGGTCGAGCACGCGTCGGTCGCCCGGCTGCATCTCGATCGTCGTGCCGGTCAGGGACGGTGGCTGGTTGGAGCGGGGCGTCACGGTGATCGGCAGCACGAGG
The DNA here is from genome assembly GCF_030407555.1 of Curtobacterium sp. APC 4022. NCBI lineage: Bacteria > Bacillati > Actinomycetota > Actinomycetes > Micrococcales > Microbacteriaceae > Curtobacterium > Curtobacterium sp. APC 4022. Next base: position 6,464 of record NZ_JASDDD010000045.1, on the reverse strand, counting down.
GTCGCGACGCGTCCGGCACCGCCGTTCGCCGCGGAGCCGTCCGTCACCTCGAACGAGATCGACGCCTTGCCGAAGTAGAGCTTCGACGACGTGAACTGCAGCGTCGAGTCGTCGAGCACGAGCGAGCCCCCGTCGGCGTGCGTCGCCTTGACAGCCCCTCGGTCCGTGACGGTCGCGGTCTTCCCGCTCGCGGTCACGACGTAGCGCGAGAGCGGGATGCGCACCGTCGACTCGCTCCGGACCGAGATCGCGGGCGCGGTCCGGTCGAGTTGCGGCAGGGCGTCGTCGGATCCGGGGAGGTGGACGAAGCCGTAGGACACCACGTCCGGGTGATCACGTCGGGTCACCGAGAACGGGATCACCTGCGAGGCGTCGGAGACCCGGATGCTGATGCGGTCGTCGCTCGTGACGGACGCGGCGTCCCCGTAGCCGCCGACCACGCCGACACGGAGGTCCGCGTCGGTGCCCTCGGCGAAGAAGACGTTGCGGAGGACGTCCACCGTCACGCTCTGCCGTCCGACGACGTCCTGCAGGTCGAGGACGGTGTCGTCGACCTCGGGACGCAGCGGGAGGGCGTCGCGGTCGACGGTCACGGTGACGAAGGCCGTGCTCGTCGCCCCCTGTTCGTCAGCCACGGTGTAGGCGACCGCGAAGTCACCGCGCCGGGCGGACGCCGGCGGGGTGACCTGCACGGTCTGGCCGCCGACGATCCGCGCGCGGACGTCGGCCACGGTGGGTTCGACCGCGGTGACGGTGAGGCGGCCGCCCTCCGGGTCGGAGTCGTTCTGCAGCACCCGGACGGAGACCGAGCCACCGGGGCGGATCGTGACGCGGTCGGGCTCGGCGACGGGCCGACCGGCCTGGTCGGCTCGCGGTGCGATCCCGACCCGGACCGTGCCCGTGGCTCGGGCGCCGAGCGCGTCGACGACGGTGTAGGTGAACTCGTCGGTCCCGGCGGAGTAGTCGCCGGCCTCGTACGTCAGCGAGTCGGACGTGACGTCGGCCACCGAGCCCTTCTCCGGGTTCGACGCGACGCCGACCAGCTGCACGGAGTCACCGTCGGGGTCGATCCCGGTGAGGGGCACCGACACACGGACCGACTGCCCGGCGACGACGCGTGCGGTCACGGTCTGCGGCACGGGGGCGCCGTTGGTCGCGCGGTCGCGGTCGCGGACCGACACCGAGACGGTCGCGTCCGCGGTCTGCCCGTCCGGACCGGCGACGCGGTAGGCGGCCGTGTACGTGCCCGGGGTGTTCGGGGCGAGGTAGCGGAGGTGGTCGCCGGAGACGAACAGCAGCCCACCGCCGCGCGGGACGTCCTGCACCAGGTCGGGCCGGAGCGAGATCGCACCGCCCTCCGGCTGCGTGTCGTTCGCCAGGACGTCGATGTCGGTGACGGCGCCGACCCGGACGGTCGCGGTGTCGGGTTGGGCGACCGGCGGCTGGATGCGGTCCGGCTCGGGGATCTCGACGACCGTGATCGTGCCGGTGGCTGTCGCCAACCCGTTCGAGACCGTGTACCCGAAGGACACCGGGCCCGCGAGCGGCGCGGTGAGGCTGACCCGGACGATGTGCTGGTCGACCACGTCCGCCTGCACCCCGGAGCCGCTCGGCGGCCCGTCGAGCCCGGTGACGAGGAGGACCCCGCCGGCCGGGTCGAAGTCGGTCGCCGTGACGTCGGTGTCCTTCGTCGAGAGCGTGGTGACGAAGACGGTCTTCGGGGTCGTGACCGGCGCGGCCGAGGCGTCCGGCGGTGCGAGCACGGTGATCCGGACCACGCCGCTGGCGGTCTTCGTGCCGTCCGAGACCGTGTACTCGAGCTGCCAGTCGCCCGGCGTCCGCGCCTCGACCTCCACCGTCCCGCTGTCGTAGCTCGGCGTCACCGTCAGGCCACGCGCGGAGGACACGCTCGTCAGCGTGACGGCACCGTTGCCACCGCGGACGTGGTCGAGCGGGTCGACCGTGAACGGCTTGTCGGCGTACCCGCTGACCGGGAACCCCTCGGCCCGGAGCGGCACGTCACCCTGCGCCGCCACCGCCACGGTGACGGATCCGCGGCCGGCGTCGCGGCCGTCGCTGACCGTGACCTGCTGGACCCGGTCCCCGGTGCGGCCGCTGTCGTTGCGGTAGTCGAGCAGGCCGTCCGGGGTCGTCGAGGTGTGGTCGCCCTCGGACGGGCTGGCGGACTCGAGGTAGACCGGGTCGCCGTCCGGGTCGATCCAGTCGCCGAGGACGTTCGTCGAGACGTGTCCGCCCCGGACCACGTCGGCCCGGGTGTCGCGGACCTGCCGGGGCGGGGCGTTCTCCGAGTCAGGCCGGACGGTCACCCGGACGGTCGCCGTGTCCGACCCGCCGTTGCCGTCGGTGATCGTGTACGGGAACGTCACGACGCCGGTCGCCGCCGCGGGCAGCGAGATCTGCAGCTGCTGGCCGTCCGTCACGATCGCGACGCGCGCGACCCGTTCGTCGACGTCGCCCACCTCGCTGACGACGAGCGGGTCGCCGTTGGGATCGTGGTCGTTGAGCAGGACCGGGAGGGTCGTGGTGCGCCCCGGACGAGCGCCCAGGTCGTCGTCGACCGCGACCGGCGGCGCCTGTTCCTTCTCGACCTCCGGGTCGTCGTCGGACGCACGCTCCTGCTGCTGGTCGTCCTGCTGGTCGACGAGCTGCGCCCAGTTGTCGATGAGCTGGCCGCTCCGTCCGACGGCCCAGGTACGTCCGCTCTCCGGGTCGTTCGCCACCACGGTGCGACCGTTGTGGACGACCTGGAGGGCGGCGCCTCCCGGCACCCGGTCCAGGTCCTGCACCGCACGACCGTCGCACGTGTCGACGGCCTGCCCGCCGCTCCAGGCGCCGAACGTGCAGCCGTCGTCGGTCCACGGTCGGGCCGCCCGGCCGGACACGGCGAGGGCGGACTGCTGCACGGCCCCCGACGCCGACACCCGGACCAGGCCGGCCGTCCCCGCCACCGTGACGTCGTCGCCGGTGTCGGCGGATTGCTGCAGCGCCGGTGACGAGCCGACGCGGGCCCCGAGGTCGACGGTGCGGCCGTCGACCGAGAGCACGCCGTCGGTGCGGTCGAGGACGGCGAGGTGGTCGCCGACGGTCGCGACCTGGAAGTCGTGTGTGCGGTCCATCCGGACGGTCGCACGGCGTTCGACGGTCGGCGTCGTCCCGAGGGCGACGAGCGAGGCGGTAGCGGTCCGGGGCGAGTAGACGGCGACGTGGTCCGTCGAGGCGTCGAAGACCGCGTCGGCACCGAGGGTCAGCTGGGGGTCGGTCGACGCGTCGAACTCGTCGAGGGAGCGGGTCGGGGTGGTCCAGAGCCCGCCGGTGTCCGTGTTGCCGACGACCGCGGTGTCACCGGCGAACAGGACGGTCGGCGAGCCGGTGGGGAGGGTCACCGCGTCGCCGAGGGTGGCGTCGGCGACGTCGACGCGGGCGACGGTGCCCTTCGTCTGGTCGACGGCGTAGACCATCGACCCGTGCTGCAGCACGGACGTGGCGTCCGAGGAGGTCTCCACCGCGGTGTTCAGTTCGAGCACCTGGGGGTTGGCGCGGCCGACGGCACCGTACTGCGCCGAGGGCACCCACACCGTGCCGTCGCCGAGGTCGACCCGCTGGGCGTGGTACCCGTTCGACACGAGAGCGGTGCCGGCGACGACCGCCCCGACCACGACGGCCACCACGGTCGTCACGGTCGCGGAACGCCGGGCGGCGAGCAGCCGCCGGATCACCGGGCTCCGCCGATCGTGCCGCACCGCTCGGCGCTGTCCGCGCCCGTGCGGCCATCCCGGTTCACCGCGACCCGGATGCACTGCTCGACGCCCGGTCGTCCGGTCGCGACGAACGTCGTCCCCGTCTGCTGGCTCGTCGTTCCGTCCGCCGTCACGACGAAGGTGTCCCCCTGCCGGAGGCCCGGATCGGTCCACCGGAACGTGACGGTGGACGCTCCGGCCGTGGCGCTGAGGTCCGACACCACCGGGACGGCGTCGTCACCGCCGCGGGTCAGGACGGCGACGGTCGTCACGGCCAGCGCGAGCACGACGACCGAGGACAGGACGGTCGCCCACACCAGTGCAGCGCGGGACCCGCGGCGTGCCCGAGCCGTCGAGGCCGACCGGTGCACGGTGCCGACGCTCTGCGACGCACTCGCCACCGAACCGCCACGCAGGTCGGAGCGGTTCCGACGGCGTCGACCCGACCGAGCGACGCCGCCCGCCGCAGCGGCACCGACGGCCGCGATGACGGTCTGCTCGTCGGGACGCGAGGGGGTGGTGACCGCCCAGGCCTCAACCGCGACCTCGGCCGGGGTCTGCGGGAGGCCCAGCTCGGCCTCGACCTGCTGGAAGCCGCGCACGAGTTCCATCACGGTGGACGGGCGGTCGCGCGGCCGACGGGACAGTGCCGCGCCCAGGACCCGTTCGAGTGTGGGCGGGACGTCCGGGCGTCCGGTCGGGCGCGGGCCGCCCTTGTCGATCCGTGCCATCAGCTCCGCGGCGCCGTTCTTCCCGCCGGGGACCTCGAAGGGACTGCGGCCGGCGAGCAGCGAGTAGACGGTCGCAGCGAGCGAGTAGACCTCGGACTGGATCGTGCCGCGCGACTCGTCGGCGAGGACCTCGGGCGCCGACCAGGGGATGGACATGCCGACGGGTTCGTCCGGGTCGGCTTCACCGAGCGTCGCCGCGATCCCGAAGTCCGACAGGACGGGGTTGCCGTAGGCCGTGAGCAGGATGTTCGACGGCTTCACGTCACGGTGCAGGACGCCTTCGCGGTGCGCAGTCTCGAGCGCCGATCCGATCCGCACGCCGACGGAGAGGACCTGGGACACCGGGACGGGTTCTCGGCGGTACCGCTCGCTGATCGACGCCGAGCACAGTTCCATCACGAGGTAGGGACGTCCGTCGGCGGCGACACTCGCCTGGAAGACGGTGAGGATCGAGGGGTGCGTGCTGAGGCGTGCCATCAGGTTCGCCTCACCCTGGAACATCTGACGCACGCGGTCGTCGACGACCTCGTCGAGGAGGACCTTCACCGCCACCTTCCGGCGGGGCATGTCCTGCTCGTAGAGGAACACGTCGGCGAAGCCACCGGAGCCGAGGACGTGCACCGGGGTGAAGCCCGGGATCACGGGAGGTGTCGACGGCAGTCGTCGGGCCATGGACGTTCCTTCCCGGCTGAGTGGGTCACGGTACCTCGGTGGGGATGTCCCGGGCCTGGTGGTCCGGATCGGTGCGCTTCGCCTGCCGCCGAGGTCAGCGGCGCGGCAGCGTGTCCTCGATGTCGTCCGACACTGCCGGGGCCGCGTCGACCTGCAGCACGACGACCGTGACGTTGTCGCGACCGCCGGCGATGACGGCGTCGCCGACCAGGCGTTCCGCGAGCTCCTGCGGGTCGTCGACCTTCGCCGCGATGCGGGAGATGCCGACGTCGCCGATCTCCTTCGTCAGCCCGTCGGAGCAGACGACGTAGCGGTCACCGGTGCGGAGGGGGATGGTCCACCAGTCCGGCTCCGGCGGCTCACCGAACCCCACGGCGCGGGTGATCACGTTGCTGTCGGGGTGGGACTCGGCGTCCTCGGCCCGCAGGACGCCGGCGTCCACCATCTCCTGGACGACGGAGTGGTCGATCGTCAGGCGCTTCAGCGGAGCGCCCGCGTCGCTGCGGTAGGTACGCGAGTCGCCGACGTTGAACACGAGCGCCGAGGGCTGCCCCTGCGACGCGACGAGCGCGACGCCGGTGACCGTCGTGCCGGCACCGATCGCGTTGCCGCCCGCCGCCTTCTCGATGTCGGCGGTCGCGAGCAGCAGCGCGCGCTGGATGGTCTGGCGCGAGGCGAACGGCTCGGTCGTGGAGTCGCCGAGCCGACGGACGACGGCGTCCGACGCCCGGTCCCCCGCCAGGTGCCCGCCCATGCCGTCCGCCACCACGAAGTACGGGGCATCGACGATGTAGCTGTCCTCGTTGTGGTCCCGGCGACGCCCGACGTCGGTCGCGGCCCCCCAGGACAGGGTCAGCGTCGCACCGTTGCCGTCAGGCAGGTCGATGGCGTGGGAGGAGGCAGCACGGCCGAGTTCGGTCACGGTTCAGGGTCGCTCTCTGGGGGTTCGGGACGGACCGGGTGTGGGAGGTGGGACGGGCAGCGGTCCGGACGACTCGCGGCCGCCGGGAGGGACGGACCGCAGGTACGGCGACAGCACCTCGATGGTGGCACCGTCCCCGATGTCGACAACCGTACCGGTCAGCACGACCATCGAGGCACCCGCGGGCATCCGGTGCGGCGGTGCTCCCGGAGCGCGGACGACCGTGCCGTTCGTGGCGCGGAGGTCGTCGACGACCGCGGTCGATCCGGCAGCGTGGAACAGGACGTGGGACGACGAGACCACTCCGCCTGGCGAGGGCACGGTCACGAGCTGCGGGGCGGGGCCCTCGACGACACGCGGGGGTCCGGGTCGGCGACCGAC
>NZ_JASDDD010000044.1:0-29659 GCF_030407555.1 Curtobacterium sp. APC 4022 | reverse complement strand
CCGGCTCGTCGCCCTGCTGGTGCTCGTCGGCACCGTCGTCGTGAGCCTGCTGACGGGGGTGTCCGCGGCGAGCGCCCACGGCTTCAGCTCCGTCGTCTACGCGGACGTCAGCGGGAAGGGGACGGGCGTGGTGCAGGCCCGGCTGGGGCTGGAGTACGACCTGATGCTGGTGTCGGTGGGGACGAGCGAGCACGACGACCGGCTCTACCGGCAGGGCCAGGCGGCCTGGGACGACGGCGACTACCCGGGCATGGTGCGGGCTGCGGAAGCGCACCACGACTCCATCAGCAAGTACCTGTTCGACCGGTTCTCGGTGACCTCGGGCGGGAAGGAGTGCACCGGCACCCTGCAGGACTCCCTGCGGGTCGACGTGCAGGACGAGGTCCCCTACGCCGAGGTCGTCGCGGACTTCGCGTGCCCGGCGCCGGGGCGGACCGACCCCGGTCACGTGGTGGAGTCGCGGCTCTTCCCGGACAGCGAGACGTTCGTCAAGGACACGAAGACGATCGTCACCTACGACGTCGACGCCAAGCAGGGCACCGCGACCCTCGACGCCTCGCAGCCGACGTTCTCGACCGAGCAGTCGGCGGGGCAGCGGTTCTGGGAGTTCCTCACCCTGGGGGCGGAGCACCTGCTGACGGGGATCGACCACATCCTGTTCCTCATCGCGTTGATCGCCGGCTCCCGACGGCTGCGCGAGGTCGTGTACACGGCGTCGGCGTTCACGATCGCGCACTCGATCACGTTCATCCTGGCGGCGCTCGGGGTGGTCAGTCCGCCGTCGATCGTCGTCGAGCCGCTGATCGCCCTGTCCATCGCCGCGGTGGCTGGCTGGTACCTCTGGCGGCTGGCGACCCGGCGGTCGCGGGCGGACGAGCTGGTGCTGACCGACCAGGGGCGCTTCGCGCTGGACCGGTCGGGGTGGTCGCGTCTGGCGGTGGTGTTCGCGTTCGGGCTGATCCACGGACTCGGGTTCGCCGGGGCCCTCGGCATCCACGAGGCGTTCTCGTGGCAGCTGCTCGTGTCGCTGCTCATCTTCAACGTCGGCATCGAGGCCGTGCAGCTGGCGATCATCGTGATCGTGTTCCCGCCGCTGTCCCTGCTCCGCCGGAAGGCCCACCGGGCGTCGCTGTGGGTGACCGGCGTCGTCACGGCCGGGGTGTTCGTGATGGGGATGATCTGGTTCGTCCAGCGTCTGGTCGAGGGCTGACGGGCGCGTTCCTGTCCGCTGAGCGGCGGCTCCGGTAGCGCCTGATGGCTCCAACCCGTATGGACACACAGCGTTTACTCACGATCTACCAGGGCAATGCAGAGTCTGTCTGCTGCACCTCCCCTCTCACTGAGAACGGAACCACATGAGTCTCCTGTCCGGCGCCCCCTCCCGGCGCAGAACCACCACCCTCCGCCTCGGCGGGGCCGTCATCGGCGCCGCCCTCATCGCCGGCGCCTGCCTGGTCGGCACCGGCTCCGCGAACGCGGCGACCGCCACCCCGACGACGAACATCTCGGCCGGTGGCCCGATCCACATCCTGCTCGGCGTCGGCGCGACCGAGAGCCAGCGCATCGCCTCGTGGTACTTCCCCGCCAACGTCGACCAGTCGGTCGAGATCCAGAAGACCGACTCGATGACCGGCGGCGTCTTCACCGACGCGAAGAAGACCATCGCCGCGACGAAGAGCACCAACACCGCTGCCGACTCCAGCACCGTCGACAGCAGCACCAAGGCGATCCCGGGCATCACGAACGAGGCCGGCTACGTCAACGCGCACGCCGTCATCGACGGCCTCGAGCCGAACACCACGTACACGTACCACGTGGGTGCCGCGGACGGCTCGGCCTGGTCGACGGCGTACACCTTCACCACGAAGAGCTTCAGCGGCGACTTCGACTTCCTGTTCTTCGGTGACCCGCAGATCGGGTCGTCAGGCTTCGTCGACGACGACGGTGCCGGCTGGGCCGACACCCTGAAGTACGCCACCACGAAGGAGAAGGACGCCGAACTCCTGGTCTCCGGTGGCGACCAGGTCGAGAACGCCAACAACGAGTACCAGTGGGGTGCGTTCGCCGACAGCAGCGACGTCCTGAAGCGTTACCCGTGGGCCTCCACCATCGGCAACCACGACGTCGGCGGCAAGTCGTACGAGCAGCACAACCAGCTGCCGAACTCGCTCAAGGTGCCGGACTTCTACCCGGGTGGCAACACCACCACGAACTCGGGTGGCGACTACTGGTACATGTACAAGGGCGTCCTGTTCATCGACATCAACTCGAACGCCTACTCGGGTGGTTCGGACGCAGCGCACGTCAACTACGTGCGTGACGTGATCACCCGCCACGGCGACGACGCGAAGTGGACCGCGCTGGTCTACCACCACTCGATCTACTCGCCGGCCGACCACGCGAACGACAAGGACAACCAGCAGCGCCGGTTCGACTTCACCCGCGCCTTCTCGGACATGGGGGTCGACCTGGTCCTGCAGGGTCACGACCACTCGTACTCGCGCAGCTACGCGATCAAGAACGGCAAGAAGGCCAACCCGGCCGAGCAGCCGGGCGCTGACGAGGTCTTCGCCGGCCCCGGTGGCGTCATCTACCTGACCGCCAACTCCGCGTCGGGCTCGAAGTACTACGACCTGACCACGCCGGACGCGACGCAGGGCGGCTACGGAGCCGACCCGCTCGACCCGACCGGTCAGCGCCACTTCGCGAACTCGGTGGAGAACCAGGAGCACGTCCGCACCTACGTCAAGGTCGGTGTCTCGAACGACAACCTCGCCGTCACCACCGTCCGCGCCGGTGACTGCACCACGCTGAACTCGGCCGTCCAGCACGGCAAGGTCGACAGCTGCGGTGTCACCCTGAAGCCGACGGCCTCGGCCGACCCGGCGCCGATCGGCTCGACGGTCGACCAGTTCACCCTCGACGCCGCGCTGCCGGCGACCACCACCACGCTGACCGCCTCGGCGGCCAAGCAGGTCTACAACACCGCCAAGCCCGTCACGATCACCGCCACCATCGGCGGCGGCGTCGGCGACAAGAGCGGCACGGTCACCTTCTCGGAGGCCGGCAAGCAGATCGGCACCGCTCCGGTGGCGAAGAGCACGGCGACGTTCACCCTGCCGAAGGGCCTGAAGGTCGGCAAGCACAGCATCACGGCGACGTTCACGAGCGACTCGGCCTACTCCGGCACGAACTCGAAGACCACCCGTGCGCTCGTGGTCACGGTCGACAAGGCATCGTCCACGTCTACCATCACCTACTCCGCCCCGAAGGCCGTCGTGCGGGTCACCTCACGCGGCATCGTGGTGAACGGTGAGGCGAAGATCTACGACGGCAAGAAGCACATCAAGACGATCAAGATCGAGCGCAACACCGCCAACACGCGGTTCACGCTGAAGAAGGGGACGCACCAGCTGAAGGTCGTCTTCTCCGGCAACTCCATCATCGCCGGCAGCACCAGCCAGACCCTCACGGTCCGGGTGCGCTGACCCGACGGCGAACGAGTGTGGGCCCCGCGGCTTCGGCCGCGGGGCCCACATCCGTTCCGGGCTCAGGCGTTCTGCCAGACCCGCAGCCAGTCCACGGTCATCTGCTGGGGGAACTGCGTCGACGAGTCCGGGGAGCCCGGCCATCCCCCACCGACCGCCACGTTCAGGACCACGAAGAACGGCTTGTCGAACACCCACCGGTCGCCGCCCAGGTCGGCCGGCGTGACGGTCCGGTAGGTCGCACCGTCGACCGTCCAGCTGATCGACCCCGGCCGCCAGTCCACCCCGTACACGTGGAAGTCGTCGGCGAAGGCACCGCTCGGCAGGGTCGCGGTCCCGCTGATGCCCTCCGCGCCCGAGTACCCGGGGCCGTGGACGGTGCCGTGCACGGCGGCGGGCTCACGGCCGATGTTCTCCATCACGTCGATCTCGCCGCACGCCGGCCACCCGACCTGCGGCAGGTCGGCGCCGAGCATCCAGAAGGCCGGCCAGATCCCCTGCCCGCGCGGGATCCGGATGCGGGCCTCGATCCGGCCGTACCGGGCGGAGTAGGTGCCCTGCGAGGTGAGCCGCGCCGACGTGTACGACCCGTCGGCTTCGCGCCGCGCGGTGATGACGAGGTTCCCGTCGCCGTCGAGGGCCGAGTTCCGCCGCGAGTCCTTGTAGACCTCGAGCTCGCCGTTGCCCCAGCCGCCACCGCCCAGCTCGTACCGCCAGACAGCCGGGTTCGGGGCGCTGCCGGCCGGGCCGTCGAACTCGTCGGCCGCCAGGAGCGTGGGGCCGGTCGCCGCGTGTGCCGCCTCGGGACGGAGGCCCGCCACGCCGACTGCTCCGAGGGCAGCCGCGGCGCCGAGTCCGAGCGTCAGCAGGCGACGACGGTCGATCCCGACGGCCCCGTCGTCCGGGTGGTCGGTCTGCTGCTGGTCGTCGTGCTGCACGGTTCCTCCATCGGGTGCGGTCACTCCGCACGGAGGGTCCAGGCTCACCCGCGCGCGGCTCGGCCGCCAGCCCCCGTCCGGGCGCACCGCGTCGAGCGGCCAGGACCGGGTGGTCGGAGCGAGCGGCCAGGACGGGTGGCCGGAGCGAGCGGTCGGGACGGCACCTGTGACGGACGGGAGGCCCGTGACGGGTCCGCCACGGGCCTCCCGTCCGTCAGCCGCTCACCATCGCGACCGGCGGTCCGGTCAGGCGTGCCCTGCCGACGCCTCGACGGTCTCCTCGAGCACCTCGGCCGGCGCGTGCGCGGTCCGGGTGCGGACGAAGACGGCGGCGAGGACGGCGACGACGACCGCGACCACCCCGGCCACGACGAACGCGGTGTGCAGGCCGCCGAGGAAGGCGTCCCGGGCGGCAGCCGACGCCGCTGCACCGAGCCCATCCGGCACGATGCCCTGCACCAGGCCCTGCCGCGCGGCCGTGGCGAGCCCGAGGCCCGCCGTGCCGGAGAGCACCCCGGCGCTGACGACCGCGGAGAGCACCGACGTGCCGAGCGCGCCGCCGAGCTGCAGGGCCGTGGCCTGGAACCCACCGGCGACACCCGCGAGCTGGACCGGGGCACCGCCGACGACTGCCTCCGCACCGGCGGTCATCGTGAAGCCCGCGCCCAGGGCGAAGACGACGAACGGGATGGCCATGCCGATGTAGGGCGAGTCCTGGGTGGTGCCGGTGAGCAGGAACAGGGCGACGCCGACCATGAGCAGGCCGATGGTCAGGGTGCGGCGGATGCCGAGCTTGGCGACCAGGGCGGCCCCGATCGGCGACGCGATGATCGAGACGCCGCTCAGCGGCAGCTGCATGAGCCCCGCCTGCAGCCCCGTGACCCCGCGGAGGTTGAGCATGTAGAGGGAGAGGAAGAACGTCACGCCGAGCATCGCGAAGAAGTTCGCGCCGACGGCCAGACCACCGATCGACAGCGACGACGACCGGAAGAGCGACATCGGCAGCAGCGGGTCGGTGACGCGCAGTTCGACGAGGACGAACACCACGAGCAGCACGACGCCGGCGAGCAGGACGCCGAGGGTCAGCGGGCTCGTCCAGCCCCACGACTCGGACTGCACGACGGCGAGCACGATGCCGAACAGGCCGAGGGCGAGCAGCACCACGCCGGGGACGTCGAAGCGTCCGCGGTGCGGGGCGGTGGATTCGCGGAGGACCAGGCCGCCGAAGACCAGGCCGATGACGGCGATCGGGGCGTTCACGAAGAACACGGACTCCCAGCCGAGCGACGCGACGAGGACCCCGGCGACGATCGGTCCGGCGGCGATCGCGACGGAGGACGCACCACCCCAGACCCCGACGGCGACCCCGAACTTCTCCTTCGGGAAGGTCGCACGGAGCAGCGCCAGGGTCTGCGGCATGAGCAGCGCGGCGCTGAGGCCCTGCACGGCGCGGAACACGATCACGCCGGTCGCGGTGCCCACCAGGCCGATGGCGACCGAGGACAGCGCGAACGCGACGACCCCGATCAGGTACATCCGGCGTCGGCCGAAGCGGTCCCCGAGCTTGCCGCCGAGGATCAGGAAGACGGCCAGGGCCAGCAGGTACGCGTTGGTGATCCACTGCAGCTGCGTGAAGGTCGTGCCGAGGTCGGCGGCGATCGCGGGGTTCGCGATCGAGACCACGGTGGCGTCGAGGCCGACCATGAACAGGCCGAAGCACACGGCGACGAGGGTGGCGATCGGGTTGCCGCGCAGGGTGCGGCGGGATCCGGGCATGGTTGTGGCCACGGGGAGCTCCTTCGGACGACACGGATCGTGCTCCGACGGCTGGGCCGTGCGGCGAGGGGCACGAGGGGTGCGAACCGAAGGACGCGGGGGTGGCACCGACTCGAGCGGTACACGAGCCGTCCGTCGACCTCACGCGACGGGCAGCCCCCTTGGTTCTGAAACCATAACGATACCAGATGCGCGGCCGGGATCGGGGCCGAGGTGCGCACACTGCCGTCCGACTCGGTCGCCGGGTAGCGTCGACGCGGACGGCCGAGGGGGCCGTCAACACGAGGGGGAACACGATGCGCACCACCACCATGTCCGTCGCCGCGGCCGCGGTCGTCCTGGCACTGAGCCTGGCGGGCTGCTCCGGCGGGGACGAATCCGTCAGCGACGCGGGGACGCGGACGTCGGCACCCGTCACGAGCGCCCCCGCCGCGAGCGCGACGCCCACCGCGTCCGCACCGTCGGGCACCAGCGCCGCCGCGGCGCACACCGACGCCGAGCTGACGAGCGTCTTCCAGCGCATCCAGTTCAAGCCCGCCGAGTTCAGCTCGACGGACGCGATGCTCGACTCCGTCTACCCGGGGCTGACGGTGTCCGACGCCAGGTGCCTCGCCCCGTTCGGTGTCGGCTGGGAGAAGTCCGACGACGCCGGCACCGTGGTGTTCGGTACGAGCAACGACCGGTCGATGACCGCCGTGGTCGCCAGCACCGGTGACACCGCTGCGGCGACGGACCTGGTCGGGGACGCGCGTGACGCGCTGAGCCGGTGCGCTGACGGCACGGCGCTGTTCTCGATGCAGGGCACGCCGGTCGAGACCACGGTCGAGACGACGAAGCCGACCCTCACCGGTACGGATGACGCGCTCGGCTGGCGGATGCGCGGCACGGTCGGTGGGAACGCGTTCACGCTCGTCGGGCTCACCGCGCGGGTCGGCGGCGACGTCGTCGCGCTGGTCGGGTGGGACCCGGCGTCGAACACCACGAACGTGCCGCTCGCGACGCAGATGTTCGTCGACGCGCTCTAGTCGGTTCGACGCGCTGGCTCGCCGGACGGGAGGCGCGTGGCTGCCTGGCCACGGGCCTCCCGTCCCGCAGGCGGCCCGCTCCGGCGCTCAGGCCGGCGTCGCCCCGTCGAGCTGCTCGACCATCTCGATCTCGGACCGCGTCGGGTCGAGCGCGTAGGGCTCGGTCTGACCGGTGCGGACGAACCCGCGGCGCTCGTAGAAGGCCAGCGCGCGGGCGTTGTCCTCGTGCACGTGCAGCCGCAGGGTCGTCCCGTGTCCGGCCGCCCAGCGTTCCACGGCGTCCAGGAGCGCGTCGGCCACGCCCGCACCCCGACCGCGGTGCCCGGGCGCGACGTAGACACCGACCAGCAGCGGCCCGGTGGCCGCGTCGGGCACGTAGCCGTTCATCATCCCGACCCACTCGCCCGCGGCGTCGATCGCGACGAACGACGTGCTGCCCGGGTCCTGGCCGCGACGACCGCGGGAGCGCCACTCGTCCTCGTCGTACCGCTCGGCGTCCGCGCGGTGCTCGCCGTACGCGATGGGGGTGTCCTCGAGCATCGCCAGGCGGAGGGCACGGACCTGCCGCCAGTCGTCCTCGGTCGTGGTCCGGATCGTCAGCTCGTCCATCTCCCGACCCTACGGCGAAGCCGGCGCCCGGCGGTGAGGCCGACCCGCGGACGGTGACACGGTCGGCGGCGCGCGCTAAGTTGTTGAACAATCCCGACAGGAGGTCCGCATGCCCACGATCGACCTGAACAGCGACCTCGGCGAGGGCTTCGGCGCCTGGACCGCGGGCGACGACCGCGCCGTGCTCGACCTGGTGTCCAGCGCGAACATCGCGTGCGGTGCCCATGCCGGCGACCCGACGATCATGCTCGACACCTGTCGGGCCGCAGCCGAGCGGGGTGTCGCGATCGGGGCACACGTCGCCTACCGGGACCTCGCCGGCTTCGGCCGCCGACCCGTGCACGTGACCCCGGACGAGCTCTACGCCGACGTCGTCCACCAGATCGGTGCCCTGGCCGCCGCCGCACACGTCGCCGGCACCCGGGTCACCTACGTCAAGCCGCACGGCGCCCTCTACAACACGGCCTGCGCCGACCCGGTGCCGGCCGAGGCCGTCGTCCGCGCGGTGGCGGACGTCGACCCGTCGTTGGCGGTCCTGGCCCTGCCCGGGTCGGAGCTGCTCCTCGCGGCGGAGCGGCACGGTCTCCGAGCGGTGAGCGAGTCCTTCGCCGATCGCGCCTACGAACCCGACGGCTCCCTCGTGTCGCGCAGCCGTCCGGGCTCGGTGCTGCACGACCCGGACGAGGTCGCGGCCCGGGTGCTCCGGATGGTGACCGACGGCGTCGCCACCGCGGTCGACGGCACCGACATCAGCGTCCGTGCCGACTCGGTCTGCGTGCACGGCGACTCCCCCGACGCGGTCGCGATGGCCCGGGCGATCCGCGCGCTGCTGACCGAGCAGGGCATCGGCATCACGGCGTTCGCACCGGCGTCGTCAGCGTCGTCGGCGTCGTCGGCATGAGCCCCGACCTCCGTTCCGCTGGCACCTCGGCGGTGCTGGCGACGTTCGACTCCCTCGCCGAGGTCGTGGCGTTCCGCGCCGGACTGGCGGAACCCGGACTGGCCGACGCCGCTCCGCCGGGCGTGACCGAGGTCGTCTCCGGCGCTCGGACGCTGCTGTTCCGGTTCGATCCGGCCGTGACCGACGCCGGACGGGTCCGCTCGCTGCTGACCGAGGTCCGGCCCTCCCGTCCGGCCGACGACCGCCACGAGCGGGAACCCGTCGTCGTCCCGGTCACCTACGACGGCGCGGACCTCGACGCCGTCGGCGACCTGACCGGCATGTCCCGCGAGGACCTCGTCGCCTGGCACACCGGCCAGGTGTGGACGAGCGCGTTCTGCGGCTTCGCCCCCGGCTTCAGCTACCTGACCGGCACCGCGCCGTCGCTCGACCTGCCCCGCCGCGACACCGCGCGCACCGCGGTCCCGAGCGGCGCCGTGGCCCTGGCCGGCGAGTTCAGCGCCGTGTACCCGCGGACCTCCCCCGGCGGCTGGCAGCTCATCGGCCGGACCGAGGTGCCGATGTGGTCGCTCGACCGCACGCCGCCGGCCCTCGCGCCGGCCGGCGTCCGCCTGCGCTTCGTCGATGCCGGGGCCCGCTCGTGAGCACCCTGACCGTCGTGCAGGTCGGGTACGGCGTGACGACGCAGGACCTCGGCCGGCCCGGCCTCAGCGACATGGGACTCGGTGCCGCGGGAGCTGCCGACCGGGGCTCGGCGGCACTGGCGAACCGGATGGTCGGCAACCGTCCGGACGCGGCCGTCCTGGAGGCCCTGCTCGGCTCCGTCACGCTCCGCACCGACGCGTACACGGTCGCCGCCGTCACCGGTGCACCGTGCCCGGTGTCGATCGAACGGGCGGACGGCCGGGTGCACGGGGCCGCCGCCTACGAGGTGCTGCTGCTCGAGCCGGGCGACACCCTCCGCGTCGGGCTGGCCGAGGAGCGGCTGCGTGCCTACGTCGCCGTCCGCGGGGGCGTCGCCGTCGACCCGGTGCTCGGCAGTCGGTCGTGGGACTCGCTCGCGCACCTCGGTCCCGCGCCGCTGACCGTCGGGGACGTGCTGCCGATCGGCGCCGGGCCCAGCCACGGCGCCGGCGCTGGGGTCGGGGCCTGGCCGGTCGTCGATGCCGTGCCACCGCCGCTCCTGCCGTGGCCCGGCGACCCGGTGGTGCTCGACGTGGTGCCCGGCCCCCGTGACGACTGGTTCACCCCGGACTGGCGGACGACCCTGACCGGCCAGGACTTTCACGTCAGCCCGGACAGCGACCGGGTCGGGGTCCGGACCACCGCGGTCACTCCGCTGGTCCGAGCGGTCACCCACGAGCTCCCCAGCGAGGGCGTCGAGACCGGGTCGCTGCAGGTGCCGCCGGCCGGGTTCCCGGTGCTGTTCCTGGCGGACCACCCGGTCACCGGCGGCTACCCGGTCGTGGCCGTCCTGACGCCGGAGTCGGTCGACCGTGCCGCCCAGCTGCGCCCGGGTGACACGCTGCGCTTCCGCATCGCCCGCTGAACGCGCTGGACACGGAGCCGGAACAACGACCCCTCCCCCGTGGTTGGCGTCACCGGGCACCGTCAGCGGACGGGGTCCGACGACGAAAGGTGCACACCATGACGATGACCGTCTTCCTCGAGGTCCAGATCCGTGACGACGTCGCAGCCGACACGGTCGAGGCCGCGATCCGCGAGACCCTGGCCCAGACCGCAGCCCGGCAGGGCAACGAGTCGCTCGAGGTCCTGGTCGACGACGAGGACCCGACGCGCATGGTCGTGCTCGAGCGCTGGACCACCGCCGAGGACCACGACGCCTACGTCGCCTGGCGCGCCACCCCCGACGGTGCCGCGGAAGCGCTCGGCGCCGTCCTCGCCACCCCGCCCGTCACGAAGACCTTCGGCCGCACGATCTCCCTGCCCTAGCCCCCGCGGAAGGTCAGCGGGCGGCGTGCTCGCGCGCCTCCATGGCGTCCCAGGCGAAGCTCGCCAGCCAGTGGGTGGAGTAGTACTCCTCGCCGACGCTCGCCGCGAGCCCCGAGGCGAGCAGCCGGTCGGCCGCGCCGTCGAGCAGGTCCGCCAGCGCGGTGTCCTCGGAGTCAGCCGCACGCAGGGCGTCCGCGATGCGCCGCGCGGAGCCGGCCCGCGACAGGTCGAGCCCGAAGAGGTGCACCTGCTGCGGGTCGTTCTCGTCGCGGACGGTCGTCGGGGTGAGGATCGCGTCCCCCGCCGAGACCTCGGCGAAGAACGCCCGCGCCCAGGGTCCGAACTCGGCCGCGGGCAGCACGGCGCGCATCAGGTCGGCCTCGGCGAGCCCGGCGGACAGGAAGTCGTGCCCGCTGCGCTCCCACGCGAAGGGCCATCCGGCGTCGTCGCCGAACCACTCCCGCGCAGCGCGTCCGACCGTGGCGACGAGGTCGGACCGCCCGAGCGAGCGGGCCCCCTCGAGCACGAGCAGCAGTCCGAACGCGGAGTTCGAGTGCACCCCGTGCCGGACCGGGTGCGCGGCGCCGTCGACCCAGCGGGTGACGAGGTCCTCGAGCACGGTGACGACCGGGGTGAAGCCCGGTGCGAGTGCGCGGATCGCCGGGACCTCGGACGCGGACACCTCGGCGGCGAGACGCATCAGCCACGCCCAGCCGTACGGGCGCTCGTAGTGCGGGGTCTCGCGGAGGTACGCCGCCTCGGTGGCCAGGTGCTCCGTCGACAGGTGGGCCTGCAGGACCGAGGTGATCCGTGCCTCCAGGTCGGCCGGCACCCCGAACGCCAGCAGGCGGGTGGCGAGCCAGTGCATGTGCACCGACGAGTGCCAGTCGTAGGACGTGGCGAAGGCGGGGTGCAGCTCGACCGGCAGCGCGCGGTCGTCCGGACCCGAGGTGGTGTGGTGCGCGGCGTACGGGTACTCGCGCGTGACGTTGTCGAGCGCGACGGCCGCGAAGCCCGGCGCCCAGGCAGCACGGTCCAGGTCCGGCGCGGACGGCGACCCGACGGGGGCGGGCTCAGAATGCGACAAGGTACATCACTCCCATGTTGACGACGAGCAGGATCCCGGCGGTCGGGAGCTGCGCCTTGATCGGCCCGTACTTGTCCCGCATCTCGAGCAGGGCGGCGGGCACGAGGTTGAAGTTCGCTGCCATCGGGGTGACCAGGGTGCCGCAGAAGCCGGCGAGCATGCCGATCGCGAAGATCGCGGCCGGGTTGCCGTCGAATCCCTGCACGAGCACCGGCCAGCCGATCGCCGCGGTCATGATCGGGAACGCGGCGAACGCGTTGCCCATGATCGCCGTGAACAGCGCCATGCCGAGGCAGTAGACGACGACCGCGGCGAGCAGCGAGCCGTCGGGCAGCACGGCCTTGATGATCGTGCCGACGGCGTCGCCGACCCCGGCCTGGGTGAAGACGATGCCGAGCGTGGAGAGCATCTGCGGCAGGAGCGCTGCCCAGCCGATCGCCTGCAGCAGGCGTGCGCCCTCGCGGACCGGGGTGTCGAGACGCGGCGGGCGGAGCACGAGCACCGCGACGACGACCGCGAGCACCGAGCCGATGCCGAGTCCGGTGAGGGTCGCGCTGCCGTCGGCGAGCAGCGGCTCCCCACCGATCCGGACGAGCGGACCGAGGGTCGCGACGAGCACCGCGACGACGGGGATGACGAGCGCCGGGATGAACAGCCGGTTGCCGAACCGCTGTGCGAAGCCGGCGCGCTCGTCCGGGCTGGTCGTCGCGAGGACACTCGTGCTGGAGCTCGGCCGGGTGGTCACCGCGGTCGGCTCGGCCGGCCCGGTCGCCGATCCGACGCCGGCGCCCGGGACACTGGCGACACGGGTGCGGCTCGTGGTGCCGGTGAAGCCGAGCCCGGCGAGCGCCACCATCACCAGGACGGCGATCCCGAGTGCCCAGGCGGGGAGCACGCCGGCCACGACGAAGGTGCCGGCGAAGAAGGAGAGCCCGAGGATGCCCCAGAACGCCGCGTTGCCGACGCGCTTGGCGTGGGTGCGGTCGGTGAGGATGAACACGGAGACGGCGATGAAGAACGCGCCGATGAGCCAGTAGAGCCATTCGCTGGTGATCACGCTGCGACCCCCTCGGTCTGGCGGACGTCGGCCGCCATCTTGTCGAGCTTGCGGTCGAGGAGCAGCAGTCGGGTGCCGTGCACGAGCAGGGCGGCGATGCCGGTGGGGATCGCCCACAGCGCCAGGTCGATCGGCTCGAGCGTCAGCTTGTAGGCCTCGTCCACGAAGGACGTGATGAGCAGGATCGACCCGACGGCGACGAAGACGTCCTCGCCGAAGAACACCCCGACGGTGTCGGACGAGGCCGAGAAGCCCTTGATCTTCTCGCGCATCCGCTCGTCGATGCGGCCGTACTTCTTCGTCGCAGCGCCCTCGGCCATCGGGTGCACGAGCGGACGGACCGTCTGCGCGGGACCGCCGATGCTGGTCAGACCGACGGCCGCGGTGACCTGCCGCACCACCAGGTACCCGGCCAGGATGCGGCCCGTCGTGAGCCGGTCGAGCTTCGCGATGAGGCGCTTCGCCTGGTCCTGCAGGCCGTAGCGCTCGATGAGCCCGATGACCGGCAGCACGAGCGCGAAGGTCGTGACGCTGCGGCTGGACGCGAAGCCACTGCCGAACGCGGTGAGGATGCCGACGGGGTCGATCCCGCCGATGGCCGCGGTGACGATGCCCGCGACGGTGACGACGAGCAGCGCGTTGACGCGCAACGCGAACCCGATGATCACGACGGCGACGCCGATGAGGACGAACATGCGGGACAGTCTGGCCCGCATTGTTCAACAATCTCAAGAGGGCGCCCGGATCTGTAACACGGCGGTCACACGGGCTGCGCTGTCGGGCTCTGCGAGGATCGGCACATGACCCGAACCGTCAGCGGCGCAGAGTCCACCGCGGCACGCCTGCGGTCCTCGATCGCGGACGGCGGGTTCATGCCGGGGACGCAGCTGTCCGAGGAGCGACTGAGCGACCAGCTCGGCGTCTCGCGGAACACCCTGCGCGAGGCGTTCCGACTGCTCGCCCGCGACCGACTGGTCGAGCACGTGTTCAACCGCGGTGTCTTCGTCCGACGGCTCTCGGCGGCGGACGTCACCGACCTCTACGCTGCCCGTCGGGTGCTCGAGGAGGCCGGCATCCGCGCCTGCACGCCGGACTCCCCCGCCCTCGCCGCCGCCTCGGCCGCCGTCGCCGAGGCCCGTGTCGCCGCCGCAGCGCAGGACTGGCGAGCCGTGGGCACCGCGGACATCCGCTTCCACGCCGAGCTCGTCCGTGCCGTCCCGAGCGCTCGGCTGCACGGCCTGATGGACGCCCTGCTCGCCGAGATGCGGCTCGCGTTCCTCACCACCGACGACCCCGGAGCGTTCCACGGCGAGTTCGTCGAGCGGAACGAGGCGATCGTCGCCGCGCTCCGCTCCGGCGAGCAGGACCGCGCGTCGGCCCTGCTGTCCGACTACCTCGACGACGCGGAGCGAACCCTGCGGGCGGCAGCCGCCGCAGGCTGACGCGTGGCGGCTGGTGACGGCCGGGAGGCACGGCGGACCTCCATCCCGCGGGCTTGCGCGGAAGGGACACCACCGGCACGATGGTCGTCACCGACCGGAGGGGACCCATGCGGAAGACGTCGCTGATCATCCTCGGCCTCGCGGCTGCCGGACTGCTCCTGGTGCTCGGCGAGCCGCTGCCAGCCGCCGCGGCGGCCCTCGCCGGACTGTGGCTGGCCGACCGGACGCCGGTGATCGGCGACACCCCGATCCCGCCCGAGGCCGCCGCTGGCGTCGACGTCCGCGCCGTCCGGCAGTACCGGGAGCAGCACCCCGGCGCGACGATCACACAGGCGGTGGCCGCCACCACCCGCCGCTGACGCGGCAGGGTCAGCCCGCCGTCGGCGGCTCCGTCTCGCCGTCACCAGCGGTCAGGTCCGACCGGGTGTCCGCGTGGATGACGGTGTCGTGTCCGAACGTCCGGGCAGCGGCACGGAGCCGCGCCACGAACTCGTCGTTCTCGAGCTCGAGTTCGTCCTCTTCGGCGTCCTCGACGACGACCTCACTCGACGGCCCGATGAGGATCTTCGTGGTCGTCATCGTCCCGTCGTGGGCGACCGAGGGCACCGCCACGGTGTCGGCTCGGTCGCCGCCAGAGAGCGCCGCCGCGTACTCGATGACGGCGTCGGCGACGTCGTCGCTCGTCAGGATCGCAGTGTTGTCGTAGCGGATGGTCTTCATCAGGGGTGCTCCTCTCGCACCGCCATCCTGGCCCGCACGGCCGACGGGCTCCTCAGTTCCTCCGGGAACCGCGAACGAGCCGGCCGCAGCCCCGCCAC
This sequence comes from Curtobacterium sp. APC 4022, assembly GCF_030407555.1. NCBI lineage: Bacteria > Bacillati > Actinomycetota > Actinomycetes > Micrococcales > Microbacteriaceae > Curtobacterium > Curtobacterium sp. APC 4022. The sequence goes on along the minus strand of NZ_JASDDD010000044.1, from coordinate 14,565 downwards.
CGGACGGGAGGCACGGCGCCGGCCCGCCACGGGCCTCCCGTCCGTCAGCGTGAACACCTCCACAGGCCCCGGCGAGCCGAGCCGTCCTCACGGCAGGCGTGGCCCGTATCCTGCGACCGTGCCCACTGATGCGCGTCACTGGTTCCTCGCCCGCGACGAACGCGGCAACACCGCGACCGAGGTGCACGCCGGTGGCGACGACCGCCCCGCGTGGTCCGACGGCAACCTCGTGCGGCCGCTGGTGCACGGAGTCTCGTACTTCGCCCGCATCGAGGCGGAGCTGTCGGCACTGCAGCCCGGCGACCGCGTCTGGTTCACCGACTGGCGCGGAGACGCCGACGAGCGCCTGTCGCCCGACGGGCCGACGATCGGCGACCTGCTGGCCGACCGGGCACGGGCCGGGGTGGAGGTCCGCGGCCTCATCTGGCGCTCCCACGGCGAGCGGATCTCGGCGTCCCTCAGCGCGAAGGCCAACGAGTTGCTCGGGCGGAAGATCAACGACGCCGGCGGCGAGGTCTTGCTCGACCAGCGCGTCCGGTTCTTCGGCTCGCACCACCAGAAGTCCTTCGTCATCCAGCACCGCGACGACCCGTCGCGGGACGTCGCCTACGTCGGCGGCATCGACCTGTGCCACAGCCGCCGTGACGACGCCGGGCACGAGGGCGACCCGCAGGCGATCTCGATGGACTCCCGGTACGGCGACCGCCCCGCGTGGCACGACGCGTCGATGGAGCTCCGCGGGCCGGTCGTCGCGGACGTCCTCGCCGTGTTCGCCGAGCGGTGGGACGACCCGCACCCGCTGGACCGCAGCCTGCCCTACCGGATGCTGCTGCAACGCCTGGTCCGGATGCCGCGCCACCCGGAGCCCCTGCCGGAACGGACTGCCGCGCCGCCGGTCGCGGGAGAGCACGCCGTCCAGCTCCTCCGCACCTACGGGGTGAAGCGCCCGCCGTTCCCCTTCGCGCCGGAGGGCGAGCGGAGCATCGCGCGGGCCTACGGCAAGGCGTTCCGGACGGCTCGGTCCCTGATCTGCATCGAGGACCAGTACCTGTGGTCCCGCGAGGTCGCGACCGGCATCGCGGAAGCCCTCGAGCGGAACCCCGGCCTCCGGGTGATCGTCCTGGTGCCGCGGTACCCGAACTCCGACGGGGTGTTCAGCGGTCCGCCGGCCCGTCTGGGGCAGATCGACGCGTTGACGACCCTCCGCCGGACGGCCCCGGACCGCGTCGGGGTCTTCGACCTGGAGCACGAGTCCGGCCGGCCGATCTACATCCACGCCAAGGTGTGCATCGTCGACGACGAGTGGTTCACGATCGGGTCGGACAACTTCAACCGCCGCTCGTGGACGTCGGACAGCGAGTTGACGTGTGCTGTCGTCGACACCTCGGACAGCTCGCTCGCCCGCGACCTGCGGCACGAACTGTGGGCGGAGCACCTGGCGACGACGCCCGACGACCCGCAGCTCGACGGCACCGGCGCCGAGCTCCTCGCCCGGTGGCGCGCACACGCCCGCGCGCTCGACCACTGGCACGAGGACGGCCAGCCCGGACCGCGTCCGCCGGGACGCATCCGCCAGCACGAGCCGGAGCCGGTGTCGGCGCTGCAGCGGCTCTGGGCGGCCCCGGTCGCGAAGCTCGCGGTCGACCCGGACGGGCGGCCACGAGCGCTGCGGGGCACGACCCGGTTCTAGCGCGGCGACCGACGGACGGACGGGAGGCGCGGTGCCACCTGGCACCGCGCCTCCCGTCCGTCTGCCCCGGCGCTGACTACGCGCCGTGCGCCTCCTCGGCGACCGGCTGCCACTCGCGCCACGTCGCGAGGCGGGACTCGTAGTCCTTCTCCGCGATGCCGAGCGGCGCCTTGCCGAAGAAGACGCGCAGCGGCGGCTGCTCGGCGTCGACGACCTTGAGGATCGCGCTCCGCGTCGCCTCGGGCTTGCCGGGGTCGGCCGCGGAGGGACGCTTGGACGCGGCCTCGCGGACCTCGGCGTAGGCCGGGTTCTCGTCACTGTGCTTCGAGGACGGGCCGGACCAGTCGGTGGAGAACCCGCCCGGCTCGATCAGAGTGACGTGGATGCCGAAGCCGGCGACCTCCTGCGCGAGCGATTGCGACAGCCCCTCGAGCGCCCACTTCGACGCGTGGTAGGCGCCGACCGTCGGGAACGCGCTGATGCCGCCGATGCTCGACACCTGGATGACGTGTCCAGAGCCCTGCTCGCGCATGATCGGCAGGGCCGCCTGGGTGACCCAGACCGCGCCGAACAGGTTCGTCTCGAGCTGGGCGCGGAGCTCGTCCTCGGTGAGTTCCTCGACCATGCCGAAGTGGCCGAAGCCGGCGTTGTTGACGACGACGTCCAGCGAGCCGAAGTGCTCGGCGGCCTGCTGCACGGCGGCGACGTCGGCGGCGCGGTCGGTGACGTCGAGCCGGAGCCCGAGGAACGTGTCCGGGTACTGCTCGACGAGGTCCTGGACGTCGTCGGTGTTGCGGGCGGTGCCGGCGACGGAGTCACCGCGTTCGAGGGCGGCCTCCGTCCACTCGCGGCCGAAGCCCTTGGATGCTCCGGTGATGAACCAGGTCTTGCTCATGTGTCCTCCTGTGGTTGCCGCGCCCCAGCCAACGCCGTGGCCGGTCCGCGGGGACGGATGTTCGCGGTGGGCGAGGTCAGACCGACGCTTCGGTGTGCCGCACCTTGCCGACGACGACGTCGACGATCCCGGCGACCAGTGCGGCGCCGACGAACGCCAGGGAGACGCCCAGTCCGAGCGGCAGTCCCTTCGCGTAGTCGCCGTGGGAGCTGGCGAGGGTCGAGTAGAAGACGCTGCCGACCGCGGCGATCCCGACCGCCGAGCCGACGCGCGCGCCGACCTGGATGAGCCCACCGGCCGAGCCGCCCTGTTCGACGGGCACCTCGGACAGCGTCAGGGTCTGGTTCGGCGAGATCGTCAGGCCGGAGCCGACGCCGGCGACGAGCAGCGGCAGGACCAGCCACCAGCCCAGGTCCGACTCGTAGTGGTTCGCGACGACCCAGATGACGACGCCCAGGCCGATGAGCACCAGGATCGTGCCGACGACGATGAGCTGTCGGCCGAAGCGGTGCACGATCCGTCCGCCCAGGGTCGAGGCGATGCCGGACCCGATCGCGAACGGCACGGTCGCCAGGCCCGCGGTCAGCGCCGAGTAGTGCAGCCCGGACTGCAGGGCGAGGGTCAGGACGAAGAACAGCGGGGTGAAGCCGGCGAAGTACACCGTCGCCAGGCCGACACCGAGTGAGAACGACCGGCGGCGGAAGAGCCGCAGGTCGACCACGGGCTCCTTGGTCCGCTCGTAGTGCCGCTCCCACAGGACGAACAGGACGGCGAACACGACGGCGACGACGATCAGCCACCACTTCGTGCTGCCCTTCCACACCTGCGACTGCACGAACGGCAGCAGCAGGGCGACGACCGCGGCACCCAGCAGGACGATGCCGACCGGGTCGAAGTCGTGCTTCTTCCCGCGCTCGGCACTGGACGGTGCCGGCAGGTAGCGGAACGCCAGGAGGATCGTGACGAGTCCCACGGGCAAGTTCACGAAGAAGACGAACCGCCACCCGTTCTCGGTGCCGAAGGCGGTGATGAGCAGGCCGCCGATCAGCGGGCCGATGGCGGTGGCGATGCCGACGGTGGCACCGAACAGGCCGAACGCCTTCCCGCGCTCCCGGCCCCGGAAGAGCTGCTGGATGAGCGCGGTCACCTGCGGGGTGAGCAGACCGCCGGCGAGACCCTGCACCAGGCGGGCGATCACCAGGACGATGCCGTTCGGGGCGAAGCCACAGAGGGCACTGGCGAGGGTGAACAGGCCGACGCCGATGACGAACATCCGCCGCCGTCCGGTCGCGTCACCGAGGCGCCCGCCGGGGACGAGCAGCAGGCCGAACGACAGGGCGTACCCGGAGAGGATCCACTGGACCGCCTCGGGCGTCGTGCCCGGCAGGCCGGTCGAGATCGACTGCAGGGCGACGTTGACGATCGACACGTCGAGCAGGACGATGCCACCGCCGAGCAGGCAGATGACGAGGGCCTTCCAGCGGTTCGGGTCCGGCTGGTCGCCGTCCGACTGCGCTGCCTGGTCGGGCTGGGCCGGCGCGTGCTCGGCGCTCTCCACGTGGTGGGCGTCGTGGTGCGGGACGGTGGGAGCCGCATCGGGCTCGACGGGTCTACGGTGTTCAGCTGTCATGGCCACTTCACGCTAGGCTCGCCGACCCCCGGAGCCGGCCACGATCCTCCCGTCCCCGCACGGCAGTGTGAGGGAACGCACAGGAGCAGCGGTCGGGTGCTCACACCGGACTGAGCGGCTCCAGGTCACCCTCGGGCAGTTCGACCCGCACGCCGTCACCGGGGCGGACGACTCCCCCGCTGACGACGACGCCCATCACGCCGCCCTTCCGTGAGACCGACCCGTCCTCGGCACGGCCGAGCACCTCGCGGAGCAGCCCGGGCTCGAAGTCGTTGATCTGCTGGCACGGGTTCCGGAGGCCCGTGACCCGCACGCAGGCGTCCTCGCCCAGGTGGAGCAACGCCCCGGTCGGCAGCCCGAGCAGGTCCACCCCGCGCGTGGTGACGTTCTCGCCGAGCAGCCCCGGCGCGACGGAGTGGCCGGCGGCCTCGAGCTCGTCGAAGAGCTCGGCGTGGATCAGGTGCACCTGCCGCAGGTTCGGCTGCGACGGGTCCCGGGCGACGCGGGAGCGGTGCTGCACGGTGGTGCCGGCGTGCGCGTCGCCCTCGATGCCCCACCCCTCGACGAGCGTGACCGCATCGACGACGGGCTTGCTGAAGTGGTGGTCGTGGTCACGGCTGACGGCCACGACCTCGGATCGGTCGGTTCCCTGGTTCCCCATGACGCGAGTCTCGTGCACCGACCCCGCCGGCGACAACGGTCGGGGTGCCTAGGCTGGCGTGGTGCTCCCGCTCCGTCCGTCGTCCGTCCGCCCCGACCGGCGCACGTCGTGACCGCCCGAAGCCAGCTCGCGGCGGCCGTCGCGCCGGGAGCACCGCCGCTCGTGACCGACATGCCGTCCGCTCCGACGCCACGGCAGGCGGCGGTCCTCATGCTGTTCGGCCCGCTCGACGACGTGCCGAGCGACCGTCCGGCGCGTTCCGCCGACGTCCCGCGGGACCTGGACGTGCTCCTGCTCGCCCGCGCCAGCACCCTCCGCTCCCACGCCGGCGAGGTCGCCTTCCCCGGTGGCCGCGTCGACCCGGGTGACGCCGACGTGGTCGCCGCGGCACTCCGGGAGGCGCGTGAGGAGACCGGCCTGGACCTGACGGGCGTCGACGTGCTCGGCACTGCGCCGGCCGTGCCGCTCGCCCACTCGCGGCACCTGGTGACGCCGGTCCTCGGCTGGTGGCGTGCCCCGTCGCCGGTCCGGGTGGTGGACGAGGCCGAGTCGGCAGCCGTCTTCCGCGCTCCGGTCGCCGATCTGCTCGACCCGGCGAACCGCGGCATCACGGAGTTCCGACGTGAGGGCCAGACCTGGCGCGGGCCGGCGTTCACCGTCCGGACCGACTCGAGGTCCTACGTGGTGTGGGGCTTCACCGCCACGCTGCTCGACGGGTTGTTCGACCGGGTCGGGTGGACCGAGCCGTGGGACCACGAGCGGGTGGTGGCCATCCCCGGGCAGTGAGCCCCGGCGCGTCAGCCGAACGGGATCACCCGCACCACGATCCCGACGACGAGCATCGCCGCGGCCACCACCGCCGCCCGCCACAGCACCTTCCTGTGGTGGTCGCCGAGGTTCACGTTCGCCAGGGACACGAGCAGCAGGATCGCCGGCACGAGCGGGCTCTGCATGTGCACCGGCTGCCCCACCACCGAGGCCCGCGCCATCTCGGCGGGCGTGATGCCGAAGGCCGAGGCGCTCTCCGCCAGGACGGGCAGGATGCCGAAGTAGAAGGCGTCGTTGCTCATGAAGAACGTCAGCGGCATGCTCAGCACGCCCGTGATGGCCGCCAGGTACGGGCCCATCGAGTCGGGGATCACCGCGACCAACCAGTCGGCCATCGCGGCGACCATCCCGGTGCCGTCGAGCACGCCGATGAGCACCCCGGCGGCGAACACCATCGACACGACGCCGACGATGCTCGGCGCGTGGGCCACGATCTGCGCGCTCTGCTGCTTGAGCTGCGGGAAGTTGACGAGCAGCGCGACGGCCGTGCCGACCATGAACACGTACGCCAGGGGCAGCACACCGAGCACCAGGACGACCATGACCGCGACGGTGAGCACGAGGTTGAACCAGATGCGCTTCGGGCGGAGCGTCGGACGGTCCGGGTCGAGCATCGTCGACGCCATCGTCGCGCCGGAGCCGGAGCCGGAGCCGGAGCCCGAGCCGGACACCCCGCCGACGTCGTCTGCACCGTCGACGCCCTCGCCGTCCGCCCGGCGGCCGTCGGCCTTGCCGCCGCGCAGCCCGAGCGCGACGGTCGGGCTGGTGAACATCCCGCCGCCGGTCCCGCCGGCCGCCGCGAGCATCCGCGAACCGACGCCCACTCCGCCCCCGGCCCCCTGCCGGCTCGGTGCCCGGGACGCCCGGGTCGCCGAGGTGAACTCGATGAGCCCGAGGCGCTTCCGCTCCGCCAGCCCCATCGTCCACGCGAACCCGAAGCACAGCAGCAGGCCGACGATCAGCGACGGCACGAGCGGCACGAAGACGTCCGTCGGGTCGATCTTCAGCGCGGCGGCGGCGCGGGCGGTCGGGCCACCCCAGGGCACGATGTTGAGCGTTCCGTTGGTGAGCCCGGCGACGCACGTCAACACGACCGGGCTCATGCCGAGCTTGAGGTAGATCGGCAGCATCGCCGCGGTCACCACGATGAACGTCGTCGACCCGTCCCCGTCGAGGGACACCGCACCCGCCAGCAGGGCGGTGCCGAGGACGATCTTCGCCGGGTCGTTGCCGGTCACCCGCAGGATGAACCGGACGAGCGGGTCGAACAGGCCGACGTCGATCATCAGGCCGAAGTACATGATCGCGAACATCAGCAGTGCGGCCGTCGGCGCGAGCGTCCCGATCGCCTTCATGACCATGTCGCCGAGGCCCAGGCCGGCACCGGCGAAGAGCCCGAAGACCGTCGGCACGATGATCAGGGCGAGCATCGGTGACATCCGCTTGGTCATGATCATCACCATGAAGACCACGACCATCGCGTACCCGAGGATGACGAGCATCAGGACTCCTTCGTCCGTGTCTGGCAGTCCGGGCACGCTACGACCCGGCCGGGAGGCGCGGCGCGCTTCTGCTCGTTGGCGCACCATCGCGCATTGACCGTGTTGTGCGCATTCTGCGCACGACGAGCGCCGCGTGCTCCGTACGCTGGTGTCGTGACCGACGACCGTTCACGGCGCCGCAGGCTCCGCTTCGCCACCGAGGTACTGGTGCTGCAGCTCGTCGTGGTCGTCGCCGTCGTCGTCCTCACCAGCGCCGTGTTCGTCCGGATCGAGGTCACCCGACTCGAACGGGCCGCCGAGGGGACCGCCCTCGCGATCGCCCAGAGCGTCGCCGCCCAGGACGACCTCCGCACCGAGGTCACACGGCTCAGCGTCGACGGGACCGACCTCGACCGCGCCGACCTCGCCGACGGTCCCGTGCAGCAGGCCGCCCTCGACGCCCAGCGGCGGACCGGGGCGCTGTTCGTCGTGGTGACCGACGACCGCGGGATCCGCCTGGCGCACCCGGACGCGGACCGCATCGGTCGGATGGTGAGCACCTCCCCCGACGCCGCACTCGGCGGGCGCGAGAGCGTGTCGTGGGCGCGCGGCACCCTCGGCGAGTCCGCGCGGGCGAAGGTGCCCGTCTACGGAACCGGTGCCGACGGGACGGGCGTGGGGCGGGCCTCCCGGCCGGACGTGGTGGGCGAGGTCAGCGTCGGGTTCGCGCGGGACCGCGTGTACGACACCCTGGTCGAGGACAGCGTGCCCGTCGTCGGTGCCGGGCTCGTGGCGGTGCTGCTGGCGGTGATCGCCTCCGTGCTCATCCGTCGGCGACTCGTCCGGTTGACGCTCGGCGTGCAGCCGGAGGAGCTCGTGACGCTCGTGCAGAACCAGCGGGCGGTCCTCGGCGGGGTCGGCGAGGGCGTCATCGCGACCAGCCCCTCCGGCACCGTGACCGTCTGCAACGCCGAGGCCGCACGGTTGCTCGCGCTGACCCGACCGGTCGGACGGGCCGTCACCGACCTGGACCTGCCCGACGCCCTGGCCGCCATGCTGGACCGTGCCGCGCCGACCCCGGCGAGCGCCACCGTCGTCGCCGGCCCGCAGGTGCTGCTCGTCGACGTGCGGAGCGTGTTCCGCGACGGCCTCGACCTGGGCCGGGTCGCGGTGCTGCGGGACCGGACGGACGTGGAGGCCCTCAGCCGACGACTCGACGCCGTCGGTTCGCTGACCCAGGCGCTCCGGGCCCAGCGGCACGAGTTCGCCAACCGGTTGCACGCGATCGCCGGGCTGCTCGACGTCGGGGAGACCACCCGGGCCCGCGCCTACCTTGCGGACGTGCAGGAGCGGGGGCCGCTGCGGTACCCGGTGCAGCACGCCGACCGGTTGACCGAGCCGTTCCTGCAGGCGTTCCTCGGCGCGAAGGGCGTAGAGGCGGCGGAGCGCGGGGTGCTGCTGCGGATCGGACCGGAGACGCTGGTGCAGGGGACGATCACCGAGCCCGGGGACGTGACGACGGTGCTCGGGAACCTGGTGGACAACGCGGTGACGGCGGCCCTGTCCGGGGCTCGGTCGTCGCCGGACCAGCCGCAGCCGTGGGTGGAGGTCGAGGTGCTCGACGAGGGCACGACGCTGCACCTGTCGGTGATGGACTCCGGGCCGGGCGTCCCCGGGGACCGGGACCTGTTCGCGCGCCGCTCCCCCGGACCGCGTGCCGCCGGCGATGACGACCGCGGTTCCGGCGACCCCGGGCAGGTGCACGGGCTCGGCATCGGCCTGCCGCTGTCGCGGGAGATCGCCCGGCGGAACGGCGGGGACGTGTGGCTCGCCGACCGCGGCGGGCCGGGCGACGGCGGCGCCGACGACACGACGCACGGCGCGGTGTTCTGCGCACGACTCGGAGGAGCGGTGGGATGACGGACCTGATCGTGCTGGTGGTCGACGACGACTTCCACGTCGCGGACCTGCACCGACGGCAGGTCGACCAGGTGCCCGGGTTCCGGGCGCTCGACCCCGTCGGCACCGTGGCGCTCGCCCGCCAGGTGTTGGCGACGACCCCGGTCGACCTGGTGCTCGTCGACGTCTACCTGCCGGACGGCAGCGGCCTCGACCTGCTCCGCGCGGTCGACACCGACGCGTTCGTGCTGAGCGCCGCCTCCGACTCGGGGACCGTGCGGCGGGCGATGCGGCACGGTGCCCTGGCGTACCTGATCAAGCCGTTCGACTCGGGGGTGCTCGCCGAGCGGCTGCGGGCGTACGCACGCTCCCGGAACGTGCTCGACGAACGGGCGACGCTCGACCAGGAGGCCGTCGAGCGGGCGTTCCGGATCCTGCACGCCGGGGACAGCGGTGGCGCTTCCCCGTCGCGGGCGGCCACGGCCGCGCTGGTGCTCGAGCAGCTGTCCGGGTCCGAGGAGCGCTCGGCGGCCGAGGTGGCGGCGGCGATCGGCGTCTCGCGGGCGACGGCGCAGCGCTACCTGGCGCAGCTCGCCGCCGACGGGTCCGCGACCATGCAGCTGCGCTACGGCGCGGCGGGGCGGCCGGAGCACCGGTACACGCGGCGCTGACGTCGCACGCTGACGTCGCGGCGGCCCGGTGGTACGACGACGGGCGGGAAACACCCCCCAAGGCTGCTTCCCGCCCGCTCGTCAGTCGCAGACGTTCCGAGGCAGCTGCGACGGGTCCCCGATCTTGATGCCGACGACCGTCTCCGCGTCAGCACCGATCTCGAAGGTGATCGTCCCGCCGGAGCTGGACGTCTGCCACAGCGACCACGGGCCGGACGCGGCGGGGTCTTCCGGGTGGACGTCCGGGTACTCCGACCGGATCGCCGTGAGGGTCGCACCGCGGCCGGATCCCCCGGCGGTGTGTGGGCCGGACGGCGTGGCGGAGCGCTCGAGCGTCGAGTCGTCGCCGATGACCCGGACGACCCGCACGACCCCGTCGAGGTCGGAGAGGACCTCGATCACGGTGCCGTCGTCCCAGGTCCAGGCACCGTATCCCGGAGCGGGACACCCGTCGTCGATCGGCGGACGCACGGTGCCGGAACCCAGGTCGTCGACTTCGGCGTCGAACTGCCCGCCGAGGGCGATCGGCCCGATCTCGTCCCCCGAGATGGTCCACGTCGACGGGTCGTCGAGCGCGAACGGCCCCCTCGTCGACGTCGGGGTCGGCGTCGGCACCGGGTCCGGCGTCTCCTGGACCGGCGCCGAATCGGGCGTGCTCGGCGCCACCGGTTCGGAGGGACTGGGCGTCGGCGCCGGGGCGGACGCGGTGAACGGCTGCGGGATCATCCCGAGCGCGACACCACCGCTCGTGGCACCGAGGCCGAGCAGGGCGATCACGCCGATGACGATGCCGGCACGGCCGCCGCGTCGGCGGGGTGCGGGGCGACGGTCCTCGGCACGGTCGAGGACCGTCTGCTTCATCGAGACGAGCATGCGCTGCAGGTCGTCTCCGGTGGGAGGCTCAGTGTTCATCGTGCATCACCGCCTTCTTCAGTCGTGCGCGCGAGCGAGAGACCCGCTGGGTGACCGCCCCGACACTGAGGCCGAGCATCTGTGCGGCTTCCGCGTACGAGTGCCCCTCGAGCAGGCAGAGCTCGCAGATGCGCTGGTCCGTCGGGGGCAGGGTCGCGATCTCGTCGCGGACCCAACGCAGACGCTCGCGGGCCTCGTCGGCGTCGGGCGGTGCGGGCAGGTCATCGGGGAGTTCGTCCGCCGCGCCCTTCGCGAGCCGCCGGGACTGGTTGCGGGCGTGGTTCCGGCACACCACGAGCAGCCACGGCAGCAGGGCGCTGGTGGCGAGGTCGAGCTCGCCGGACTTCTGCCAGAGCGTCAGGAACGTGTCCTGCACGAGCTCTTCGACGTCCTGCTTGCTGCCGGCCAGCGCCCACGCGTACCGGGTCAGCGTCGGCGCGAACCGGTCGAACGCGTCGGCCAACGCCGCGCGGTCCCCGTTCGCGAGCCGACGAGTCAGTGCTGCGTCGGCTTCGGTGTCCTCGTCCACGGATGCCCCCTCTCACTCCAGAAGTGTCGGGTGCGCGCTGATCCTGACGAAGACTCCGCGATCGGGCGTGTCGCGCGGTGCCGGATCGCGCTGCGCCGGTTCGCGTCCGGCCGGGGCATGACGGAGGGGAGGCACGGTGCCAGCTGGCTCCGCGCCTCCCGTCCGTCAGGTGTGAGCACTCGCACACGGCACCAGTGGTCCCACGGAGGTCCTCCGGTCCGCCCGGTGTGAGACTGCTCCTCCTGCCACCGAACACGATCGAGGACACCCGATGCCCGCAGACGACCACGACACGTCCCCCGCCCCTGCCGGCGGTCCGGTCCGGCACGGCCGCCAGCGCCGCCGGAGACTCGTCCTGCCGACGATCGGCGGCGTGCTCGCGATGGCCCTCGTCCTGACCGGCGGCTACGCGGCGTGGTCCTACGAGCAGCTCGACTCGAGTCTCACCAAGGTCCACATCACCCGTTCGGCACCCTCCGGAGCGCCGGGCGGTGGCGGAGGCGAGGTCGCCGACACCGACGGGAAGGCGCAGAACATCCTCCTGGTCGGGGACGACCACCGTCCGGCCGACGCGACCCCGCAGGAGCTCGACGAGCTCGGCACCCAGCTCGACGACGGTGCGACCAACACCGACACCATGATCGTGCTGCACATCCCCGCCGGCGGCGGCAGCGCCACGATGATCTCGTTCCCGCGCGACTCGTGGGTGCCGATCCCCGGGCACGGCACCTTCAAGCTCAACAGCGCCTACTCAGACGGTGCGGCGAACGGCGGTGGTGACGCGGGCGGCATGGGCCTGCTCATCCAGACCATCGAGAACATCAGCGGCCTCACCATCGACCACTTCGTGCGGGTGTCGCTCCTCGGCTTCTACCAGCTCGTCAAGGCGCTGGGGCCGATCACCGTCTGCCTCAACCACCCCGCCCACGACCCGAACTCGGACGTCGACCTGCCCGCCGGCACGTCGACGCTGAACGCCTCCCAGGCGCTGTCCTTCGTCCGCCAACGCGACGGACTGCCGCGGGGCGACCTGGACCGTGAGGTCCGTCAGCAGTACTTCCTCTCCCAGGAGGCGCGGGAGGCCCTGTCCGCGCGCACACTCCTCAACCCGGTGAAGGTCGCGGACCTGCTGCACGGCGTCGGCGACGCGGTGCAGATCGACGACACCCTGAGCATCCCCGACCTGGTCTCGACCTTCAGCGACATCGACCTGTCCGCGATCCGATCAGCCACGATCCCCACCTCCGGCACGCCGACCATCGACGGGTACTCCACCGTGGCCGTCGACTTCGCTGCCCTGCCCGCCTTCTTCCAGGACATCGTCGGCCCGCCCGCCGCGTACGTCGCCGCGCGGGCCGCCGCCCCCTCGGCCGTGCACGTCGCCGTCCTGAACGGAGCACAGACGCCCGGCGCTGCCGGGACGGCGTCGGCAGCCCTGACGGCGAAGGGCTTCGTCGTCGGAGCACCGGGCGACACCACGACGACCGGTACGACCGTCGTCGAGTACCCCGCGGGGTCGGAGGCGCAGGCGAAGGCGGTCGTCGCAGTCGTCCCCGGAGCGCTGGCGGTCGAGTCCGCAACGGTCAGCGGTGTGACACTCGTGCTCGGTACCGACGGCCACACGGTGGCGGCGGCAGCGGCTCCCAGTGCGACGAGCACCGCGCCGTCCCCCGCGGCGAGGAGCCACGCGGCCGAACCGGCACCGGCACCCGCGAAGCCCGTCGGCAACGCCTACGGCGCGCAGGGCACCTGCATCAACTGACCCCACCCGTGGCGGACGCGAGGTCTCCGTTCGGTCTCGTTCTCTCCCGTGGGTCCGGCTCTCCAGGGACGACGCCCCAGAGTGGAGGGCATGGACTCCTGGGGCATGGGCGACACCGGACGGCTCATCGGCAGCAGCTACGGGTGGATGGTCACCGTCACGACCCCTGCCAGCGCCGTGGCGGCCACGGCGCTCGTCGCGATCACGAGCGGCACCCTCCCCGACCTCATGTCGTTCGTGTGGTTCACCGGCCTGTTCCTGGTCGCCACCCTCGTCCTGGCGCTGGCCGGCGCCCTGATCTCGGTCCCCTTCACCTACCTGCTCGGGCGGGCGCTCGACCGGGTCCCCTCCCGTGCGGTCCACACCGCCGCACACTCGGTCCTCGCCGGCGTGCTCGCAGCGGGAGCCTCGTCGCTCACCACCTCACTGTGGCTGAACGGTCTGCTGCCGTCCATCGCGATCACGATCGCCGTCGCCGCGGGAGCCGCTGCGGCCATCGCCACCTGGCGGCAGCTCCGTCCCGCGCCTGTCGTCGCCGTCGTCCCCGTGGACGAGCAGCACGACGAGACGGAGCGCGTCGACGCCCAGCGGTCGGTGTGACGGACAGGAGGCGCGGTGCCAGCTGGCGCCGTGCCTCCCGTCCGACACCCGCGCACGCTGGTGCGCCGGTGACACCGCGGTCAGGGCAGCAGGACGACCTTGCCGTTGATGGTCCGTGACTCGGCGCACCTCGGGGCGATGGGGATCGGAGCGGACGTGTTGTACGCGTCGGAGGTCGCGGCGATCCGGGCGCAGGCGGGTGCGCTGTCCGCGGCCGGGTCAGGGTCCGACGGTTGAACACGGAAGAGGACCAGCTCAGCTCCGCTTCCTCCTCCCCCTGCGGGAAGCGACGAGCATGGTGACAGCCGCGCCACCGACGACGACGGTGAAGACGACACCCAATCCCCGGACCGACTCACCAGGCGTGCCGTACCCCGCGATGACCGCTGAACCAGGATCGTCCTGGCGGTAGACGACGGTGACGGCGTCACGGAGCTCGGGCTTCGCCTGGGAGACCCAGTCCGCCCAGATCACATGACGCGACGAGCCGGAGGAGAAGTACTCCGCCCCGAAGCGTCGGTCCGATGACTCGGGGCCGTCGTCCACGTCGATGACCGTTCCGGAGACCCGTGTACCCGTCGCGAGCAGGTCGTTGTTCCCGGCGATCAAGACACTGCCGATCGTGACGAGCAGCGGACCGATGAGCAGCATCGCAGCGATCAGGAGCACGAGCGGCGCTCGCCCTCGCTTCGGCGCGGCAGGGCTTCCCGCTCCCGTCGGTTTCATCATCGTTGCTCCCCGTGACGGCACATCAGACGACGTCCTGTTCCCGGCTCGGGCCACAGGCGCCGGAAGCGTCGCGGCAGGGCTTCAGGTCTGGGCCACGACATGGACCGAGCTTCGCAGATCCACCGATCACCCGTCGGGTGCAGGCCCGGAATGTAACGACGAGGTAACAACCACAACGACCACCAAACGGTTGCGCCGGGTGCCCCGAATCACTGTCACAAGCCGGGAAACACCCGCAAGCGCTCACCAGCAGCTCACCGCTGGTTCTCCACCCCCAC
>NZ_JASDDD010000043.1:0-29830 GCF_030407555.1 Curtobacterium sp. APC 4022 | reverse complement strand
CCCGGCGCCGGAGCCCTGCCGGGTACCCCGTCCGCGACCACCGCACCGACGCCGACCAGCAGCCCGACGGCGACGGCAGCACTTCCCGATCGGCTCGCCTACACGGGTGCCGAGGTCGGCACGGCCACTGCCGCCGCCGGCGTGCTCCTCGGCCTGGGTGGTCTCCTGACCGTCCTCCGCCGACGCCTGCGTCGGTCCTGACCCACCGGCACCACGACGGACGGGAGGCCCGCTACCAGCTGGTAGCGGGCCTCCCGTCCGTCGTGGCGTGCGTCAGGACGCGGCAGCACCGGCCGTGGCGCGGGTCGCGACCACAACCTCGGCGATCTGCACCGCGTTCAGGGCGGCACCCTTCCGCAGGTTGTCGTTGCTCACGAACAGCGCCAGGCCGTGCCCGGCGGGCGCCGACTGGTCGGCGCGGATGCGACCGACGAAGGTCGGGTCCTGCCCGGCCGCCTGCAGCGGGGTCGGCACGTCGGAGAGTTCGACGCCCGGGGCGGACGCGAGCACCTCGGTCGCACGCTCCGGCGAGAGCGGGCGCGCGAACTCGGCGTGCACCGAGATCGAATGGCCGGTGAAGACGGGCACGCGGACACAGGTACCGGCGACGAGCAGGTCCGGCAGGTCGAGGATCTTGCGGCTCTCGTTGCGGAGCTTCTGCTCTTCGTCGGTCTCGCCCGAGCCGTCCTCGACGATGCTACCGGCGAGCGGGACGACGTCGAACGCGATCGGACGGACGTACTTGACCGGCTCGGGGAACGTCACGGCCGAGCCGTCGTGGGTGAGTGCCGCGGTGTCCTGCTCGAGGGCGGCACGCGCCTGCCCGAGCAGTTCCTCGACGCCCGCCAGCCCGCTGCCGGAGACCGCCTGGTAGGTGGTGGCGACGAGGCGACGCAGACCGGACTCGGTGTCGAGCGCCTTGAGGACCGGCATGATCGCCATCGTCGTGCAGTTCGGGTTCGCGATGATGCCCTTCTCGGCGGCGGCGATCGCGTCCGGGTTCACCTCGCTGACGACGAGCGGGACCTGCGGGTCGAGCCGCCAGGCGCTGGAGTTGTCGATGACGAGCGCGCCGGCGGCGGCGAAGCGGGGCGCCAGCGCGCGGGACGCCGACGCGCCGGCCGAGAAGAGCGCGATGTCGATGCCGGACGGGTCGGCGGTCTCGGAGTCCTCGACCACGATCTGCTGGCCGCGGAACGGCAGGGTCGTCCCCGCGGACCGGGCGCTCGCGAAGAAGCGGACCGTGTCCGCTGGGAAGTCGCGCTCCTCGAGCAGACGGCGCATCACGGCACCGACCTGACCGGTGGCGCCGACGACCGCGACGGTGAGCTGGGTGTTGTCGGACTGCATGGTGCTCCTGCTCGGGGTCAGCGGCCGGTGCCGGCGTAGACGACGGCCTCGTTGTCGGCGTCGAGACCGAACGCCTCGTGCACGACGCGCATGGCCTCGTTCAGGGTGTCGGCTCGGGTGACGACCGAGATGCGGATCTCCGACGTCGAGATCATCTCGATGTTGATCGAGGCGTCGTGCAGCGCGCGGAACAGCTGCGCTGAGACGCCGGCGTTCGTGCGCATGCCGGCACCGACCAGCGCGAGCTTGCCGATCTGGTCGTCGTACTGGATGCCCTCGTACCCGATGTCCGACTTCGAGACCTCGAGCGCCGTCAGGACGCTCTGGCCCTGGTCCTTCGGCAGCGTGAACGAGATGTCGGTCCGGCCGGTCGATGCCGCCGAGACGTTCTGCACGATCATGTCGATGTTCGCTCCGGCGCGCGCCACGATCGTGAAGATCTCGGCTGCCTTCCCGGGCTGGTCGGGCACGCCGACGACGGTGATCTTGCCCTCGGAGAGGTCGCCGGCGATGCCGGTGATGATCGGTTCTTCCACGGTTTCCCCCTCGGCAGGGTTGTAGACGATGGTGCCCTCGACGTTGCTGAACGAGGAACGGACGTGCAGGGTGACTCCGTGCCGGCGGGCGTACTCGACGGCGCGGATGTAGAGGACCTTCGCACCGGATGCTGCGAGCTCGAGCATCTCCTCGGTCGTGACCCGGTCGATCTTGCGGGCCTTCGGCACGATGCGGGGGTCGGCGGTGAAGATGCCGTCGACGTCGGTGTAGATCTCGCAGACGTCAGCGTCGAGCGCGGCGGCCAGGGCGACGGCGGTCGTGTCAGAACCACCGCGGCCGAGGGTGGTGATCTCCCCCGTGGTGCGGTTGAAGCCCTGGAAGCCGGCGACGATCGCCACGTGCCCGGCGTCGAGCGCCTC
The DNA here is from genome assembly GCF_030407555.1 of Curtobacterium sp. APC 4022. Classification (NCBI taxonomy): domain Bacteria; kingdom Bacillati; phylum Actinomycetota; class Actinomycetes; order Micrococcales; family Microbacteriaceae; genus Curtobacterium; species Curtobacterium sp. APC 4022. The sequence continues at coordinate 27,563 of NZ_JASDDD010000043.1, read as the reverse complement.
ACGCACGCGCTTCGGGGTGACGTCGACGATGCGGGCCTTGCCGTGCTGGGCGTCGGTGAGCATGCCGGCTTGGCTGCCCGTGTACGACGAGGCTTCGACCCCGAGGCTCTTGATCGCCATCGCGAGGAGCGCCATCGAGATCCGCTCGCCCGCGGTGAGGAGCATGTCGAGCTCGCGTCCGGCCGGGATCGGCGTGACCTCGTGCGCCAGGTCGACGAGCTCGTCGGTGGTGTCGCCCATCGCGGACACCGCCACGACGACGTCGTTGCCGGCCTTCTTCGTCTCGACGATGCGCTTCGCCACGCGCTTGATGCTCTCGGCATCCGCGACGGACGAACCACCGAACTTCTGCACGATCAAGGCCACGGGCACGCACTCCTGGGGACGGTTCTCCGCGACGTCACGCGGCTCGACAATCGTAGACGGTGTTCCACGGATGTTGCGTCCGAGCGGGTCGGCACGCAACGATCCCGCGTGGGCACCCGGACAGGTCGCTCGACCGGCGGGCAGTCCGGGGTGCGGGTCCGGGTCAGCCGCCGACGACCCGACGACCCTCGAACGCACGGCCGAGGGTGACCTCGTCCGCGTACTCCAGGTCGCCGCCCACCGGCAGCCCCGAGGCCAGACGGGTCGTGCGGATGCCCATCGGGACGAGCAACCGGCTGAGGTAGGTCGCGGTCGCCTCACCCTCGAGGTTCGGGTCCGTGGCGATGATGACCTCGTCCACGGTGCCGTCGGCGAGCCGCACCATGAGCTGCTGGATCCGCAGGTCGTCCGGTCCGACGCCGTCGATCGGGCTGATCGCCCCACCGAGCACGTGGTAGAGCCCTCGGAACTCCCGGGTACGCTCGATCGCAGCGACGTCCTTGGCCTCTTCGACCACGCAGATCGTCGCCGGCGACCGTCGCGGGTCTCGGCAGATGCTGCACTGCACGTTCTCGGTGACGTTGCCGCAGACCTGGCAGAAACGGACCCGCTCCTTGACGTCCGCCAGGAGCTCGGACAGGCGGGTCGGGTCGAACGACTCGGTCTGCAGGATGTGGAACGCGATCCGCTGCGCCGACTTCGGACCGATGCCGGGCAGCCGCCCGAACTCGTCGATGAGGTCCTGCACGATGCCGTCGTACATCAGATCGTCCCCTCGGTCAGCGACGTCTCCTCGATGAACTGCGCACCGAGGATCTCACGCACGACCGCCTCGCCGTAGCGTCCGGGGACGGGGGCACGACGGGCGCCGGACGGCGCCTGCTGGGCCTGGCGGGACGGCTGCGCCGGGGTGCTCGGCTGCTGCGGAGCGCTCGGCTGCTGTGCGGCAGCCGGCTGCGCGGCCGCCGGCTTGCCTGCAGCGGGCTGCGACGGTGGGCGGCCAGACGGTGCGGAGCGGCCGTGGCCTGGGTCGGGGAACGGCGCGCCGTCGTCGAACGGCTCGTCGTCCAGCGGGTAGTCGTCCACCGGGACGCCGTCGGCCGGCACGGGAGGCGCGGCGGACCCGGACGGGGACACTGCGGTCCTCGATCGGGTCGGCTCCGGAGACGATGCGGTCGCGGCGGGCGCACCGGCACCGGCGGGCGCACCGGGCTCGGCGGGCGCACCGGGCTCGGCGGGCGCAGCCGTCTCGGCAGGCACGGCTCGCTCGGCCGGGGCGACGGTCGCGTCCGACGGCACGACGCCGAAGGGAGCCCCCCACGCGGGGACGACGTCCTCGGGCACGGCACCCGTCGTCGGGTCCGAGGCGGGGATCGTCGCGACGGCCCACTCGGTGACCGGGCCGGAGTCCTGGGGTGCTGGCTGCTCGGGGGCCGACCGCTCGGGAGCGGATCGCTCCGGGGCGGCACGCTCGGGAGCGGATGCTCCCAGCGTGTCGGAGCGCTCCGGCGTGGGGCGATCCGACGTCTGGCCGTCCGGTGCAGACGGCCGCGACGCCGACGCCGCGTCGGCCTGCGGCTGGCGCTGACCCTGCGGCGCGCGCTGTTCGGGCTGCTCCGGCGACTCGGCCTGCTTCGGCGACTCAGTCGGCTGCGGCGCCGTGGTCCGAGCGGACTGCTCGGGCTTCGCCGGGGCGGGCTGCACCGGCGCTGGCGGCGCCGGCGTCTGCTGCGCGGGCGCCTGCTGCGCCGGTGCCTGCGGTGCGGGTGCCTGCGATGCCGGCGCCTGCTGCGCGGGCGCTTGCTGCGCCGGTGCCTGCGCCGGCCGGGCACCGGCAGCGCCCGGTCCGCGTGCCACGAACTTCACCCGGAAACCGAGCAGGTCCGTGATCGCGCTGCGGAGGTGCTCGCTGACGCTGGTGTCCGGCCCGCTCATCTCCTTGAACGAGGCCACGTCCTGCTGGCTCGGGAAGGTCAGGGTCAGGACGTCGTCCTTGAGCGCGGTGACCTGTGCCGTCGCGACGACCGCCCACGCCGAACGCTTGGCGCGCTGGACGTGCTCGACGATCTGCGGCCAGGTGTCCCGCATCTGCTGCAGACCGACCGGGGTCACGGAGCGGACCGCGGGCTCGGACCCGATGACCGTGCCGACTCCGGTGGAGGACGGCGAGGCCTGTCCCTCGGGCTCGGAGTCTCCGGCAGAGCCGGGCTCTGCCGTGGCAGGTTCCGGCTTCCGGGTGGTGGTGTCGGTCGCCGGGACCGCGGCGGCCCAGGACGCTGCGGCGTCGCGTGCCGCTTCGCCCGGGCCCTCGTCCGTGTGCGAGGCCGGGGCCTCGGGAGCAGTGGAGGCAGCGGGAGATGCGGTGCTGGTCGGAGCGGCACCCGCCGGAGCCGGTGGCGCGGCGGACGCAGCAGTCGGCACCGAGGCCGAGGGAGCAGCCACGGGTGCCGCAGCAGGCGCCGTCGGAGCAGATCCCCCCGGAGCAGATCCCCTCGGAGCGGACGTCGTCGGAGCGGACGTCGTCGCGGCCGGCATCGTCTCCGGCGGAGCCTGGTGTCCGCCGGCATCGCCGACACCGACGCGACGCTCGAGCCGCTCGACACGGGCGAGTGCACCGCGCTGGGTGTCGTCGGCCTCGGGCACGAGCATCCGGGCGACCATGAGTTCGAGGTGCAGTCGGGGCGAGGTCGCACCGGTCATCTCGGTCAGGGCACGGTTGGCGATGTCGGCACCTCGGGACAGCGCGGTGGCACCGAAGACCCCGGCCTGGCGGGACATCGTGTCGAGCTCTTCGGGCGAGATGCCACGGAGGACCGCTCCGGCGCTCTCGTTCGTCGCCGCGACGACGATCAGGTCGCGGAGGCGTTCGAGCAGGTCCTCGACGAAGCGGCGCGGGTCCTGACCGGTCTGGACCACGCGGTCGATCGCCGAGAAGGCCGACGCCGGGTCGGCCACGGCGAGCGCGTCGACCACGTCGTCGAGCAGGGCGGCGTCGGTGTAGCCGAGCAGGGCGACGGCCCGCTCGTAGGCGATCGCGCCGTCTTCGCTGCCGGCCATCAGCTGGTCGAGCAGCGACAGGGTGTCGCGCACGGAGCCGCCGCCGGCACGGACCACGAGCGGCAGCACACCGGGGGCGACCGAGACGGACTCCTGCGTGCAGAGCTGCTCGATGTACTCGAGCATCGTGGCCGGCGGGACCAGGCGGAACGGGTAGTGGTGGGTCCGCGACCGGATCGTGCCGATGACCTTCTCGGGCTCGGTGGTGGCGAAGATGAACTTGACGTGCTCGGGCGGTTCCTCGACCAGCTTGAGCAGCGCGTTGAAGCCCTGCGGCGTGACCATGTGCGCTTCGTCGAGGATGAAGATCTTGTAGCGGTCGCGCGCGGGGGCGAAGACGGCACGGTCGCGGAGGTCACGGGCGTCGTCGACACCGTTGTGGCTGGCGGCGTCGATCTCGATCACGTCGAGGGAGCCACTGCCGCCACGCGCGAGTTCGACACAGCTGGGGCAGACGCCGCACGGGGTGTCGGTCGGGCCCTCGGCGCAGTTCAGGCAGCGCGCGAGGATGCGTGCCGAGGTCGTCTTGCCGCAGCCGCGCGGGCCGCTGAACAGGTACGCGTGGTTGACGCGGTTGGTCCGGAGTGCGGTGCGGAGCGGGTCCGTCACCTGCGACTGCCCGATCAGCTCGGCGAAGTTCTCGGGCCGGTAACGGCGATACAGGGCGGTGACCACGCGACCAGGGTAGTCGGGACCGCCGACACCTCGACACCGCTCTCCACAGCCCGGCCGACGGCGATCGAAACAGAGCGAGCACGCCCCAGAAACGAAAAAGACTCCTCACGCACGGAACCAACACAGCCCCGGTGCCCATCGCGAGCACGCCCCAGAAACGAAGAAGACTCCTCACGCACCCGCCAGAGCCCGGTTACCCTTGCTGCGTTTCCGCCCTGGGGGAGTTGGCCTGGATGGCGTCACGTGAGGAGCCGCTGAACACTCTACCGGACGGAAGGAGCAGCATCGAACCCATGAAGATCACCATCGCAGGGGGACACGGCCAGATCGCCCTGATCCTCGAACGCCTCATCACCGAAGCCGGACACGACGCCATCGGCATCGTCCGGAACCCCGCGCACGTCTCCGACGTCGAACAGACGGGTGCGCGAGCACTGGTCGCCGACCTGGAACAACTGGGTGAGGACGAGCTGGCACTCCGCCTGCGCGGGGTGGACGCGGTGGTGTTCGCCGCGGGCGCCGGGCCGAACAGCGGTGCCGAGCGGAAGCTCTCGGTGGACCGGGACGCCGCTGTGCTCCTCGCCGAGGCCGCGGTGCGCCTGGACATCGAGCGCTTCGTGATGATCTCCGCGATGGGCGCGGACGCGTACGACCCGGAGCGCGCGAAGCTGCCCGCCCAAGACGAGGACGACGTCTTCCAGGTCTACCTCCGCGCGAAGGCCGAGGCGGACGCGAACGTGCGGATGCGCCGGTTCCGGTGGACGATCGTCCGCCCCGGCGGCCTCCTCGACACCCCGCCGCAGGGCACGGTCACGGTGGGTCGCACGGTCCCGCGCGGCTCGATCCCCCGCGCGGACGTCGCGGCCGTCGTCCTGCACGCGCTGCTCGACGATTCGGCGATCGGCAAGCAGTTCGAGGTCACCAGCGGTGACACCCCGATCCCGGCCGCGCTGAACGCGCTCGGCTGACGGAACGGAACCCTTGACGGACCGGACCACTTGACGGACGGGAGGCGTCCGTCGAGATGCGGCGAGCCTCCTTGGAGTGCAGCTCGTTGCGGTCCGGGTCGATCTCGATGCCCAGGTGCTCCAGGCCGGCGAGCACGCGACGGCGGAGCAGGGCGTTGTTCTCCCCCACGCCCGCGGTGAACACGACGGCGTCGAGCCCGCCGAGCTGGGCGGTGTAGGCGCCCACGTAGCGGCGGATCCGGTGGCGGTACACGGCGAGCGCCGCCTCCGCCGTCTCATCGCCCTTCGTCGCGGCGTCCTGGACGTCGCGCATGTCACCGCTGCCGGTCAGGCCGAGGAGCCCCGACTGCTTGTTGAGCATGGTGTCGAGTTCGTCGAAGGACAGCCCGGCCTCGCGGTGCAGGTGGATGAGCACGGCCGGGTCGAGGTCGCCGGAGCGGGTGCCCATCACGAGGCCCTCGAGGGGGGTGAGCCCCATCGACGTCTCGATCGACTTCCCGCCGTCGATGGCGGCGGCCGACGCCCCGTTGCCGAGGTGCAGGACGATCGTCTTGAGCTCGGCGAGCGGCCGGTCGAGGAAGACCGCGGCCTGCTCGGAGACGTACTTGTGGCTCGTGCCGTGCATGCCGTAGCGGCGGATCTGGTACTGCTCGGCGAGGTCCGCCGGGATCGCGTACGTGTACGCGTGCGGCGGCATCGTCTGGTGGAACGCGGTGTCGAACACGGCGACGTGCGGGACGTCCGAGAAGACCTGCTTCGCGGCGCGGATGCCCTCGAGGTTCGCCGGGTTGTGCAGCGGCGCGAGGCTCGACAGGTCGTCGATCTGCTGCTCGACCTCGTCGGTCACGACGGTGGCCTGGTCGAAGCGGGTGCCGCCGTGCACCACGCGGTGTCCGACGACGGCCGGCGGGTGCTCGTCGAAGGACGGCCCGACCTTGCCGAACGCGTCGATCATCGCCTGGAAGCCGGCGGCGTGGTCGGGGACCTCGGCGCTGTCGTTCGACGAGGTCTCCCCCGTCAGCGCGTTGGTGTGCTTCCACGACCCGCGGGACTCGCCGATGCGCTCGACGAGTCCGGACGCGAGCGTGCGCTCGTCGTCGAGTTCGATGAGCTGGTACTTGAAGGAACTCGAGCCGGAGTTGACGACGAGGGCTGCACTCACGAGGGGTCGCTTTCTGTTCGAGCGGTCGGCGCTGCAGTGCCGGCCTGGATCGCGGTGATGGCGACGGTGTTCACGATGTCGCTGACGAGCGCGCCGCGGGACAGGTCGTTGATCGGCTTGCGGAGCCCCTGCAGGACCGGTCCGATCGCGACCGCCCCGGCCGAGCGCTGCACCGCCTTGTACGTGTTGTTGCCGGTGTTGAGGTCCGGGAAGATGAACACGGTCGCCTGCCCGGCCACCGGGGACCCGGGCATCTTCGTGCTCGCGACCGTCGGGTCGGCGGCGGCGTCGTACTGGATCGGGCCCTCGACGGGCAGGTCCGGACGACGTTCGCGGACGAAGGCGGTGCCGGCTCGGACCTTGTCGACGTCCGCACCCGACCCACTGTCGCCGGTCGAGTAACTGAGCATCGCGACCCGGGGCTCGATGCCGAACTGCGTCGCGGTCTCGGCGGACGAGATCGCGATGTCGGCGAGCTGCTCACTGGTCGGGTCCGGGATCACGGCGCAGTCGCCGTAGACCAGGACGCGGTCGGCGAGGGCCATCAGGAACACGCTCGACACGATGGAGGTGTCCGGACGGGTCTTGATGATCTCGAACGACGGCCGGATGGTGTGCGCCGTGGTGTGCTTCGCGCCGGACACCATGCCGTCGGCGAGCCCGAGCTGCACCATGAGCGTGCCGAAGTACGAGACGTCGGTGACCGTGTCGCGGGCGAGCTCGACGCTCATCCCCTTGTGGGCGCGGAGGGCCGTGTACTCCTGGGCGAACCGCTCGCGGAGCTCCGGGTCGAACGGGGAGAGCAGCTGCGCGGCGTCCAGGTCGAGTCCGAGCTCCGTCGCGCGTGCGCGGATGGCGGCCGGGTCGCCGAGGATCGTCAGGTCACACACCTGCCGCTGCAGCAGCGTCGACGCCGCGCGGAGGATGCGGTCGTCGTCACCCTCGGGCAGGACGATGTGCTTGCGGTGCTCGCGCGCCCGGTCGATCAGCCCGTGCTCGAACATCAGCGGCGTCACCACCCCGGACGGCGTCAGCTGGAGTCGGGCGAGCAGCGCCTCGGCGTCCACGTGCCGCTCGAACAGCGCCAGGGCCAGGTCGGCCTTGCGGGGCGAGTCGGCCGCGAGCCGCCCGCGCGTCTGCGTGATGCGGAGTGCGGTGTCGTAGGTGCCGAGGTCGCTCTGGGCGATCGGCAGCGAACTCGACAGCCCCTCGAGCAGCCGGGAGATCTGCGGCGCGGTCTCGAAGCCGCCGTTGAGGATGACGCCGGCGATGCTCGGGAACGTCTCCGACTCGTTCGCGAGCAGCGTCGCGATGAGGACGTCGTTGCGGTCGCCGGGGACGACGACGATGCCGCCCTCGATGAGCCGCGGCAGGACGTTCTCCATGCTCATGCCGGCGACCACGGTGCCCAGGGCCTCCCGGTCGAGCAGCGCGTCGTCGCCGCGCACCAGCGTCGCGCCGGTCGCGGCCAGCAGGGCACGGACGGTCGGGGCGACGAGGACCGCGTCCTCCGGGATCGCCCACACGGGGGCGTCCGGGTGGTGGTCGTGCACCGCGGTGCTGACGCTCGCGACGATCGACTCGAGGGCGTCCGGGTCGGAGCGGTTCACCACGACGCCGAGGAGCTGGGCGTGTTCGGCGCGGAGTTCACTCGTGGTGACGTCGGCGACCTGCGCCATGTCGTCCGCGGTCCGGGGCGCGCGCTCGGCCGAGTCCCGACCGCCGAGCACCAGCAGCACGGGCGCGCCGAGGTTCGCCGCGACCTTGGCGTTGAAGGAGAGCTCCGTCGGGCTGCCGACGTCGGTGTAGTCGGAGCCCAGGACGACCACCGCGTCGCAGCGTCGCTCCACCTGGCCGAAGCGGGTGATGATCGTCGCGAGGGCCGCGTCCGGGTCCGCGTGCACGTCGTCGTAGGTCACCCCCACCGCGTCGTCGTACGGGAGCTCGACGGCGGTGTGCTGGAGCAGGAGCTCGAGGACGTAGTCGGGCTCGGCGACCGACCGCGCGACCGGTCGGAAGACGCCGACGCGTCCGACGGTGCGGGCGAGCGTCTCGAGCACGCCGAGTGCGACGGTGCTCTTCCCGGTGTGTCCTTCGGCTGACGTGATGTAGATGCGGGTCGACACCTTCCCCAGGGTAGACCTCGCATGTGCTCGGACCTCCGGAGCACCCGTGAACTCCGGGCCCGGCTCAGGTGGTCGTGAGCACCCTCGCAGACCTGTACCATGGGGTGTCGTCACCGCGAGGTGACGGCTCGGAGGATTCGCCTAGTGGCCTATGGCGCACGCTTGGAAAGCGTGTTGGGTGCAAGCCCTCGGGGGTTCGAATCCCCCATCCTCCGCAGGAACGGAACGGAACCCCCGCAGCACCAGCTGCGGGGGTTCCGTCGTTCCGGTCTCGCCCAGCCGGGAGGCCCGTCCACCGCTGGTCCCCCAGGCTGCGGACCGGTCCGCACCCCGTCTCCTGCGGACCCTCCGGAAAGCGGTACCCGGCCTGTCCGGCGGCCCGTTCCTCCCCTATGCTGACCGGACCGAGCACGCCGGAGGGACCCGGTCGGGCTCGGCACCATCGGACGGCACAGACGCCGTCCCGGGCCGACCACGAGTCGCGCCCGGCGCCATCGTCGCTCGCACACCGAGCCCCGTCTCCCGGGGCGGTCGTCGAGCGGTCCGGCGCAGTCCGGGGACCAGGAGGCCTGCCGTGGGGGCAACGACGGCGCGAGCGACACCGCTCGACACCAGCACCGCAGACGTGGTCATCCGACCACGCGCTGCCCTCGTGCGTTCCACGGCACTGAGCATCGGCTTCTCGGCTGTCCCGATCGCCGTCGCCGTCGTCTGGGTCGCCGTCCCGAACGGTCCCTGGCTCGTCGTCGGCGCCGTGGTCGGGCTGTTCACCCTCGCCGTCCTGGTGGCGTTCCTGCGCCTGCGTTCGTCCTTCGTGGCGGTCGACCCCGACCGGGTGGCGATCCGAGGGGTCCTCAGCGCGCGACGGTCGTTCTCCAGGTCCCAGGTGCACGAGGTCGTGCTCGCCGCCACGCACGGCGCCGCGGTCGACCGCACCAGCCGCGAGCTCGTCGCCTTCGACGCGAACGGCGAGACGCTCTTCCGGATGCGCGGCGAGGTGTGGGGCGACGACGGCATCGACCGCCTGGTCGACACGCTCGACGTCCGCACCACCCGATTGGCCCGGCCGATGTCGACGCGGGAGTTCACCCGGCGCTGGCCCGGCATCCGCGCCTGGTACGAGCGGCCCCGCGCCTACGTGCTGGTCGGTGGCGTGACCGCGCTCGCCGTCGGGGGTCTGCTCGTGGCCGAGGCCGTGGGGCTCGCGCGCCGCTGACGGCCCTGGCGGCAGCGGCGTCAGCGCCACTCCCGGCGTCGGCGCTACCGGCGTCGGCGCAGTGTCGAGAAGACGCCGCGCACGACCTCCTTCGCGATCGACCGTCCGAGCGAGCTGCCCAGCGCACCGCCGAGCAGGTCGCTGAGCGGATCGCCGCTCGCCTGCGAGGTCGAGGACCGACCGGACCGTGACGACGACCGCGACCGCCGTTCCGCTGCCGCGCGGTCGGCGCGCTCGATGTCCCGCTGCGCCTTCTCGTACTCCGCCTGCGCCGCCGCCCGCTCCTTCGCCTCGCGCTTCGCGTCGGCAGCCGCTCGGCGAGACGCCTCGACCCGGGCCTTCGCGGCCGCACGTTCGGCGTCGGCCGCCGCGTCCGCAGCAGCCTCGGCCGCGTCGTCGGCCGCCGCCTGGGCTGCAGCCGCCTCGAGCCGGCGGGCGAGCATCTCGTGCGCGGAGTCCGGGTCGACCCGGGTGCCGTAGGTCGCCAGGAGCGGCGAGGCGTCGACGCGCGCCTGCATCACGTCCGCCGGCATCGGGTCCATCGAGCCGCGCGGTGCCCGGAGCCGGGTCCACGCGACCGGGGTCGGTGCGCCGCGTTCGTCCATCACGGTGACGATCGCTTCACCGGTCGCCAGGGAGGTCAGCACCTGCGCCAGGTCGTAGTCGCTCGTCGGGTACGTCGACACCGCAGCACGGAGGGCCTTGGCGTCGTCGGGGGTGTGCGCGCGGAGCTGGTGCTGGATGCGCGACCCGAGCTGCGCCAGGACCTCGCTCGGCAGGTCCTCGGGGCTCTGGGTGACGAAGACGATGCCGACGCCCTTCGACCGGATCAGCCGGACCGTGCGGACGATCTGGTCGCGGAAGTCCTTCGAGGCGCCGTCGAACAGCAGGTGCGCCTCGTCGAAGAAGAACACGAGTTCCGGACGGTCGCGGTCCCCCACCTCGGGCAGCTCGTTGACCAGGTCGGCGAGCAGCCACATCAGGAAGGTCGAGAAGACCTGCGGCCGGTCCTGCACGCCCGGCACCTCGAGCAGGCTGACGATCCCCGGGCCGTCGGCGGCCGTCCGGAGGAACAGCCGGGTGTCGATCTCCGGCTCGCCGAAGAACTGGTCGGCACCGGCGTCGGCGAACGTGATGAGTTCGCGGAGGATGACGCCCGCGGTCTGCTTCGACAGCCCGCCGAGCTCCGCCAGCTCCGCCTTGCCCTCGGGGCTGGTCAGGAAGGTCAGGACGCTCCGCAGGTCGGTGAGGTCCACGAGCGGCAGCCCGGCACGTTCGGCGTGGTGGAACACCAGGCCCAGGGACGACTCCTGCGTGTGGTTCAGCCCGAGGACCTTCGCGAGCAGCAGCGGGCCGAACCCGGACACCGTCGCCCGGATCGGAACCCCGGTCCCCTGCCCACCGAGGGAGTACAGCTCCACCGGTACCGCGGCGGGCGACCAGTCCTGGCCGATCCCCGTCGTCCGGTCGAGCAGACGGTCGTTCGGTGTGCCGGGCAGCCCGAGGCCGGACAGGTCGCCCTTCACGTCGGCCGCGAAGACCGGGACCCCGGCGGCGGCGATCTGTTCGGCGAGCAGCTGCAGGGTGCGGGTCTTGCCGGTGCCCGTCGCGCCGGCCACCAGGCCGTGCCGGTTGAGCATGCCGAGCGGGATGCGGATCTGCACGTCGGGGAGCGCGTCGCCGTTCACCAGCGCGCCGAGTTCGAGCACGCTGCCCGTGACCTGGTACCCCTGCCGGACCAGGGCGACCGCGTCGGCGTCGAGCGGAGCCGCGGACGCGGGAGCGGGCGGCGCTGCGGACGCGGGAGCGGGCGGAGCCGCCGCAGCGGGAGCGAGCGGAGCCGCCGTGTCGGTCGACTCGGACGCCGGCGCGACCGCCTGCACGTCCGCCGGCTGCGCACCGGACGTGACCGGAGCCTCCGCACCCGACGCGACCGGAGCCTCCGCCCCGGCTCGCACCGCGGCCGCGAGCTCGTCCGCCCGTCGCGCCGCGTCCTCTGCCAGCCGCACCGCTTCGTCCGCTGCGGCCCGCGCAGCCGCCGCCGCTGCCCGTGCCTGCTCCACCGCGTCGTCGTCCATGCGGCACAGCCTAGGGACGCACCGGTCCCGCCGTCCGGCCGATCGGCGGACCTGTGGAGAACCCGGTCAGTGCGTCAGCGCCGGGACGGTCCGGGGCCGCACGACGACCCACAGCACCAGGATCGCGACCGCAGCGGTGCAGCCCATCACGAGCGCCATCGGGGTGGCGGTCGAGATGCCGAGCAGTCCGACGACCGGTGAGATGAGTCCGGCGACGCCGAAGTTCAGGGCTCCGAGGAGTGAGGCGGCGGTACCGGCCTCCTTGCCGTGCGAAGCGAGTCCGATCACCTGCACGAGCGGGAACGAGAACCCGCAGGCGGCGATGTAGAACCACAGCGGGATGAGCACGCCGACCAACCCGGCACCGAACTGGTCGAGGACCACGATCGCCAGGGCGGCGAGGAACAGCGTCGCCGTCGAGCCGACCAGGATCCACTGCGGACCGACCCGCTGCGCCAGCCGCGACGAGATCTGCACTCCGAGGACCACACCGACGGAGTTCACCGCGAAGAGCAACCCGTACTGCTGGGGATCGAGCCCGAACACGCCCTGGAACAGGAACGGCGAGGCGCTGAGGTACGAGAACAAGCCGCTGAAGACCATCGCGCCGATCAGGGCGACGCCGACGAAGATCCGGTCCGAGAACAGCGCCTTGTACCGCTGCCCGATGGTGGAGTGCCCGGACTCCTGGCGTCGCTCCTTCGGGAGGGTCTCGACGATGAGCAGGATCGACGCGATCACGACGGCGGTTCCGTAGCAGGCGAGGAAAACGAAGATCCCGCGCCACGAGACGAACCGCAGCATCTGCGACCCGATCAGCGGCGCGAGGATCGGCGCCAGGCCGTTCACCATCGCCAGACGCGACAGCATCCGGACGAGGGGCTTGCCGCCGAACAGGTCACGGACGGTCGCCATCGCGACCACACCACCGGCCGCGGCGCCCATGCCCTGCAGCACGCGGAACACGGCCAGCACCTCGACGTTCGGCGCGAGGGCGGCGCAGATCGACGCCACGACGTGCACGCTGGTCGCGATGATGAGGGGCAGTCGGCGTCCGACCTTGTCGCTCCACGGTCCGACGAGCAGCTGGCCGATCGCGAAGCCGATGGTGGTCGCCGTCAGGGTGAGCTGGACGGCACCCTCGGAGATGCCGAGGTCGCGCTCGAGCGACGGGAACGCCGGCAGGTACAGGTCGATGGTGAACGGTCCGAGCGCCGTGAGCGCCCCGAGCACGAAGACGTAGACCAGACGCTGACCACGGGTGAGGGAGTCGCCGGGATGCAGGATGGTCTTGTGGGAACCGGTGGTCGCGGGCGCGGACACGAGGGGATCCTCCGAAGGGGACGAGAGAGTGGGATCGGCCGCTCGAATCGATTCGGTCCGTTCCACCATGGTACGGGTTGCCCCGGACGGGCGACAACCGTCGGGCGGGACGGTCCGCGCTCCACGGCTCGATCCCGCCCCGCCCGGTCGCCGCCCGCACCGGATCACGGCCGGGAGGCCCGCCCACCCTCCTCGATGCCGGTGCGGCGGACACGTGGCCGGGCCGGCCGGTGCGGTACCGTCGGACTCCCGACCCGCGCTCGTCGCGGGACCGATCGAGATGGGAGGAGCGTCATGGTCGACGCTCGGATCCTGCACACCACGGCCGCACTCCGCGAAGCCGTCCTTCGCCTCGCCGCCGATCGACCGGTCTCCGAGATCACGGTCGCCGACGTCACCCGTGCCGCCGGCATCAACCGCGCGACGTTCTACTCGCACGCGGTCTCCCCCGGCTCGTTGCTGGCCGACGTCCTGACGCCCGAACTCGACCGGATCCGTGCGGACGACGCCGAGGCCCGCCGGGTGGCCGTCGAGCGGGGTGCCAGCCCGGACGACCTCGCCGCCATCACCCGGCGGGGCATCAACGCCGTCGTCGACCACGTCACCGCACACCGCGAGATCTACGCGCTCGCCCTGCCTGACCCGGCGGACGCGTCGCTGCACCGCCTGCTCGTCGACCACTTCACGGTGTCGAGCACGATGCACATCCAGGAGCTCGACCCCGCCGTGAAGCCGGAGCTCATCGACGAGGTCGCGGCGGGCTTCGTGGCTCAGGGCTTCGTCGGCGCGATCGAGGCCTGGCTCGGTGGCCCCCGGCGGTCCCGGAAGGCACTGGTCGAGACGATCACCCGGTCGTTCCCGGCCTGGTGGAGCTGACCAGCCCCTCCGAACCTGCTACTGCTTCGTCGGCTCCTCGCCACGCTGCAGCGACGACACCGTGTCGACCGCCCGACTGACCAGCGCCGCGTCCGAGTCGCCGCCGTCGACACGGTAGTCCGACGACAGTCCGTCGTTCCCGCCCCCGGAGGACGGCAGCGCCCCGTCGAGCGCGACCACCACGACCCCGGCGTCGTGCGCGGTGCGGAGCTCGGTGCGGAGCGCCGACGCATCCGCCGCACGGACGAGCAGGGCCTTCGCACCGGTCCGGACCAGGTCGCGGACCGCCGCTCGCTGCCGTGCGGGCTGGTCGCCGGTGGCGACGCGGATGTCCGGGCGGAACCCGGCCTCGGTCAACTCCTCACGGAACCGGGTGGCCAGGGAGCGGCCGTCGCCCGAGTCGCTCGGGGTCCCCGCGTCCTCGGTCAGCACGACACCGATCACCGCGTTGTCGGCGAAGCCGCCGTCGGAACTCGTCAGGTCGGTGCTCCGGACCGGGGTGGGTGCGGCCGTGGTGGTGCCCGTGCAGCCGGCGAGCACGACCGTCGCCGCCGCGAGGGCGGCGGTCAGGACGGCGACTGCGGTGCGGCGCACGGTTCCTCCTCGTTCCGGGGTCTGCCAGGCTACCCGTCCGACACCGGCGGGGGCGGGACCGCTCCGAGTCGGCGGACGGCGATGAGCCCCACGAGGGCGATCAGCGTCATCGCCACGAACACCAGCGTGAAGGCGACCGGCTCCTCCCGGCCGCCCGCGGCCGTGAACAGCAGCCCGGCGACCGCGAGGCCGACGACGCTGCCCGAGGCGTCCGCGATCGTCAGGGCGGAGCTCGCGAAGCCGTCGTCGCCCTCGCGCGAGAACCGGAGCGTCAGCATCGACGTCCGCGGGTAGGCGACGCCCATCCCCGCGCCGCCGACGAACCACCCGGCGACGAGCACCCAGGCGGGCAGGCCGACGAAGGCCACCGCGAGTGCCGACAGCAGGCTCACCAGGACCAGCCCGAGCCCCACGGCGAACGCCCGGGCCGCGGGCAACCGGTCCTCGCCGAGCCGGCCGTGCGCCCAGCTCGCCGACGCCCAGCTCAGTGCCGCCACGGTCAGGGCGAGCCCGGCGGCCGAGGCGCTCAGCCCGTGCTGGGCCTGCAGCAGGAACGGCACGTACGCCTCGCTGCCGAAGAACCCCGCGGCCAGGACACCGCGGAGCAAGACCACCGACGGCAGGCCCGGCCCGCCGGTGAAGGTCCGTCGCGGCAGCAGCGGGCGGAGCGCAGCCCACGCGCCGACGAGCCCGACGACGACCGAGGCGACCCGGACCGGCACAGGCAGGTCCGGGGCGAGGTTGAGCAGCAGCACCGCTGCGGCGGCGCCGACCGACCACCCGATGCGGCTGCCCTGCCAGGGCGGGCGTGCCTCCAGGGCGGGTGCGTGCAGACGGCGGAGCGTCGGGACCAGGCACGCGAACGCGACCACCGCGATGCCGAGCGCACCCGCGAACACCCAGTGCCAGCCGAACGCGTCGGTGACGATGCCCGCGAGCGCCGGACCGATCAGTGCCGGGACGACCCACGCCGCGGCGAACCCGGCGAACACCGCACCGTGCAGCTCGGCGGGGAAGACCCGCGCGACCAGCACGTAGAGGACGACGTCGATCGCGCCGGCGCCGAACCCCTCGACCAGTCGTCCGGCCAGGAACACCGGCATGGTCGGGGCGAGCATCACGATCGCGGTACCGACCGCGAACAGGGCCGCGGACACCCACGCGACGACACGACCACCCGCACGGTCCGTCCAGTTGCCCGCCAGCACCATGCCCGGCACGCCGGCAGCCAGGGGTGCGCCGAAGCTCAGCGAGTACAGCGCCTCACCGTGCAGGTCGGCGGCGATGACCGGCATGATCGTCGTCATCGCCAGGTTCTGGAACGCCGAGACCGCCACGATCGCGACCATCCCCACGGTGGCGACGAGGTGGCGGGGCTCGAAGAGGCTCGGCCGCGTCGCCGTCGTGGAGGTCACCGGTTCATCGTAGGACGGTCGAGCCGGACCCGGCGCGGGCGGCCCTGTCCGCCCAGGCCCGGCCCGGCCCGCCTCGGCCCGGCCTGCCTGGGCCCGGCCTGCCTGGGCCCGGGTCCGTCCGCGGTCGGCGACCGCTCAGCGCTCGAGTGCCTGCTGCACGTCCGCGACCAGGTCGCCGGCGTCCTCGATGCCGACCGACAGGCGGACGACGTTCTCCGGGACGGCGAGCTCGGTGCCCTTGACCGAGGCGTGCGTCATCTCGCTCGGGTACCCGATGAGCGACTCCACCCCACCGAGCGACTCGGCCAGGGCGAACAGCTCGGTCGACTCGGCGAACCGCTTCGCCGCCTCGGGACCCCCGGCGAGCGCCACCGACAGCATGCCGCCGAAGCCGCGCATCTGCTTCGCCGCGACGGCGTGCCCCGGGTGCTCCGGCAGACCCGGGTAGTAGACGTGCTCGACCGCGGGGTGGGCGAGGAGCGCCTCGGCGACGGTCTGCGCGTTCGCGGAGTGCCGCTCCATCCGGACGCTGAGGGTCTTGATCCCGCGGATCGTCAGCCACGCGTCGAACGGGGACGAGATCGCGCCGCCGCCGAACTGCACGAACGCGACCTTCTCGGCGAGCTCCTGGTCACGGAGGACCACGGCGCCGCCGACGACGTCCGAGTGGCCGCCGAGGTACTTGGTCGTCGAGTACACGACGACGTCGGCGCCGAGGGTGATCGGCTGCTGCAGGGCCGGCGAGGCGAAGGTGTTGTCGACGACGACCAGCGCGCCCGCCTCGTGCCCGATCGCGGCGAGGGTCTCGATGTCGGCGATCTTCATGAGCGGGTTCGTCGGGGTCTCGACCCACAGCACGGTCTTCGCCGGGCTGTCGGCGAGTGCGGCACGGACCCGGTCGGGGTCGCTCATCTCCACCGTGACCAGGTCGATCCCCCACGGCACGTGCAGGCGGTTCGCCAGGCGGTGGGTGCCGCCGTAGACGTCGTTGCCCATGACGATGCGGGCGCCGGGCTCCAGGTAGGCGCGGAGCAGGGCGTCCTCCCCCGCCAGGCCGGACGAGAACGAGTACGCCGCGACGCCGCCGTCCAGGTCGGCGAGGAGCGTCTGCAGCGAATCGCGGGTCGGGTTGCCGGACCGCGAGTACTCGTAGCCGCCGCGCAGGCCGCCGATGCCGTCCTGCACGTAGGTGGAGGTCAGGTAGAGCGGCGGGATGACGGCGCCGGTGGGGCCGTCCGGCTCCTGGCCGGCGTGGATGGCGCGGGTGCTGAACTCGGTCATGTCGCGGGTGCCCCTTCCGGGAGGCTCGGTGCGGTCTGGGTGGGTCGGGTCGCGGTGGGCGTCGGCTGGGTCGCGTGCTGCCGGGCGGGCGTCGGCTGCGTCGCGTGCGGCCGGGCCGGCGTCGGCTGCGTCGCGTGCGGCCGGGCCCGCGTCACTCGGAGAGGTAGGTGAGGAGGTCGTGCCGGGTGAGGACCGTGACCGGCTTGCCGTCGTTCACGACGAGCATTGCGTCGGCACCCTCGAGGGCCTTCCGGGCCGCGGCCAGGGACTCGCCGATGCCGATCAGCGGCAGCGGGTCCCCGACGAACGGTGTCAGCGCGTCGGCCATCCCCGCGGCACCGGTGAAGACCTGGCCGAGCAGGGCCTTCTCCTCCACGGCACCGACGACCTCGCCCATCACGACCGGCGGTTCGGCGCTGAGGACCGGCATCTGCGAGACGCCGTACTTCGTCATGATTTCGATGACGTCGCGGATGGTGTCCGACGGGTGGGCGTGCACGAGGTCGGGCAGGCGACCGTCCTTGCCCGCGATGAGGTCCCCGACGGAGCGTTCGTCGTCGGTCTCGGCGAAGCCGTACGAGCGCATCCACCGGTCGTTGAAGATCTTGCCGAGGTAGCCACGGCCGCCGTCGGGCAGCAGGACCACGACGACGTCGTCCTCGGACAGGGACTCGGCGGCGCGGAGCGCGGCGACCACGGCCATCCCGCTCGACCCGCCGACGAGCAGCCCTTCTTCACGCGCGAGGCGGCGGGTCATCGCGAACGACTCGGCGTCGGAGACGGCGATGATCTCGTCCGGGATCCCGGCGTCGTAGGCGGCCGGCCAGAAGTCCTCGCCGACACCCTCGACCAGGTAGGGGCGACCGGTGCCGCCGGAGTAGACGGAGCCCTCGGGGTCAGCGCCGACGATCCGGACCCGCCCCTCGGACGCCTCCTTCAGGAAGCGCCCGGTGCCGGAGATCGTGCCGCCCGTGCCGACGCCCGCGACGAAGTGGGTCAGCTGTCCCTCGGTGTCCCGCCAGATCTCGGGACCGGTCGTCTCGTAGTGGCTGCGCGGGCCGTTCGGGTTGGCGTACTGGTTCGGCTTGTACGCGCCGGGGATCTCGCGCACCAGCCGGTCGGACACCGAGTAGTAGGACTCCGGGTCATCCGGTGCGACGGCGGTCGGGGTGACGACGATCTCGGCACCGTACGCGGTGAGGACGTTCCGCTTGTCCTCGCCGACCTTGTCCGGCAGCACGAACACGCAGCGGTAGCCCCGCTGCTGGGCGACGAGCGCGAGTCCGACGCCGGTGTTGCCCGAGGTCGGTTCGACGATGGTGCCGCCGGGGCGGAGGTCGCCGGAGGCCTCGGCCGCGTCGAGGATCCGCGTCGCGATGCGGTCCTTCGACGAGCCGCCCGGGTTCAGGTACTCGACCTTGACCAGGACGGTCGCCCGGATGCCCTCGGTGACACGGTTCAGCTTGACCAGCGGGGTGTCGCCGACCAGGTCGACGACGGAGTTCGCGTAACGCACTCATCGAGTCTAGGCGGCGCATCCCCGCTGTCCACGGAGTGCGTCGCCCGGTTTCGGGGCTCCCCGGGAGCACCCGTTGCCCGGTGCCCGAGCGCCCGTCGTCGACCCGGCCGAGACCCCGCGTCGGCCGCTGTCTGCCCCGGCCCGGCCCGGGGCGGCCGGGTCGGTCCGGGGTCAGCCCCGACCCAAGACCACCGGGTCGGTCCGGGGTCAGCCCCGGCTCGAGACCACCGGGTCGGTCCGGGGTCAGCCCCGGCTCGAGACCACCGGGTCGCTCTGCTGCTCGTGCAGCGTCGCGTACGTCCCGCCGCGGGCCAGGAGCTCGTCGTGCGTCCCCTGCTCGGTGATCTGCCCGTGGTCGAGGACGAAGATGACGTCGGCGTCGCGGATCGTCGACAGCCGGTGCGCGATCGAGATCGTCGTCCGCCCACGCGCAGCGGTGTCGAGCGCCGCCTGCACGACTCGCTCGGAGATCGAGTCGAGTGCACTCGTCGCCTCGTCGAGCACCAGGACGGGCGGGTCCTTGAGCAGCACCCGGGCGATCGCGATCCGCTGCTTCTCGCCGCCGGAGAGCCGGTAGCCCCGCTCCCCCACGATGGTGTCGTACCCGTCCGGGAACGACGCGATGGTCTCGTGGATGTTCGCCGCCCGTGCCGCCCGTTCGAGCTCGGCGTCCGTCGCGTCGGGCTTGGCGTACCGCAGGTTGTCGCCGATCGACGAGTGGAACAGGTACGTCTCCTGGCTCACGATGCCGATGTGCGCCATCAGGTCCTCGTGCACCAGGTCACGCACGTCCTGTCCGGCGAACCGCACGGAGCCCGCCGTCGCCTCGTAGAGCCGTGGCACCAGGTACGAGATCGTCGTCTTGCCTGCACCCGAGGGGCCGACGAACGCCGCGAACTGCCCCGGCTGCAACTCGAACGAGACGCCCCGCAGGGTCGGCTTGTCCGGCTCGCCGTCCGGGTAGGCGAAGGAGACGTCGTCGAAGGCCACGTGCCCGACGCGGTGTTCGTCGACCGGCTTCGCGGTGGCGGAGTCCGTGATGGCCGGCTTCAGGTCGAAGTACTCGAAGATGCGGGCGAACAGGGCCCCGGAGGTCTGCAGGTCGAGCACGACCCGGAGCAGGCCGACCGTCGGGAACAGCAGCCGGGACTGCACGGTCGTGAACGCGACGATCGTGCCGGCAGTGATCGGGACGCCGCCTTCGATCAGGTACGCCGCCACCAGGTAGATCACCGCGGGGATGATCGACAGGAAGATCTGCACGATGGCGAAGAACCACTGGCCGGACATCTGCTGGCGGACCTGCAGGCCGATCTGGTTGCGGTTCTCGTCGCCGTAGCGGTGGATCTCGCTGCGCTGCTGGTTGAAGCTCTTCGCGAGCAGGATCCCCGACACGCTCAGTGTCTCCTGCGTGATCGCCGTCATGTCCGACAGCGACTCCTGCGTCTGGGCCGCGATCCGGGCGCGGACCTTGCCCACCTTGCGCTGCGCGATGACGAGCAACGGCAGGAGCACGACGGCCACCAGGGTCATCTGCCAGCTGAGCAGCAGCATCGCGACGACCGCCGCGATGACGGTCACGGTGTTGCCGAGCACGGACGAGATCGTGTTGTTCAGCACGCTGGCGACACCGCCGACGTCGTTCTGCAACCGGCTCTGGATCACGCCGGTCTTGGTCCGCGTGAAGAACGCGAGCTCCATCCGCTGCAGGTGCCCGAACAGCCGCATCCGCATGGCGCCCATGACCTTGTTGCCGACCGTCGCGGTCAGGTAGGTCTGCCAGACACCGATGCCGGCGCTGAGGATCCAGAGCCCGATCATGGCGCCGACGAGCACGGCGAGCACCGGCACGTCGGGGCGTCCGCCGGGCGGGAACAGCCCACGGTCGAACGCCTGCTGGGTCAGGAGCGGTGGGACCACCGACACCGCTGCCCCGATGAGGACGAGGACGACCGTCAGGCCGATCGAGCGGCGGTGCGGGACGAAGAGCCCGGCGATGCGGCGGAGCAGGTGCGGGATCTGGGGCGCTTCGGCGTTCGCGGCACGCTGCGCGTCCGGGTCTCCGCTCGAGATCCGGCTGCGGCCGTGGCCGCCGCCGGGCCCGCCACCACCACGCATCCCGCCGCCACCGGCGACGGAGCCCATCTGACTCATCGACACCCTCTCCACGCCTCGCGGCGTCGTCCTCGCATGAATGTACGCCCGCGCACCGACCCGGCCCGACGCGTTCGCCGAGGGCTGTGGACGGAGGTGATCCGTGCCTCCCGTGTGCAGGAGTGGACGCGACCGGTTTGGACCCCGTCCGAGGGCCGTGGGACGATGACCCGTCCCCCGCCCGTGCCCCCGTGAGGTCCCATGTCGTCCGCGCCGTCACTCGCCCACCAGCTCCTCCGGCGGAAGCCCGTGGACCAGCTCCGAGCCGAGGCAGCGGCCGGGGTCGACGGACAGCCGCTCCGCCGGACCCTGGGCGTCTGGCACCTGACGATGATCAGCGTCGGCGCGACCCTCGGCACCGGCATCCTGGTCGTCCTCGGGACCGCCGTGCCGCTCGCCGGCCCCGCCGTCTGGATCTCGTTCGTCCTCGCGGGCGTCGCCGCGCTGCTCTCCGCGCTCTCCTACGCCGAGATGGCCGGCGCGGTTCCGACGTCGGGATCGAGCTACTCGTACACCTACGCGACCATGGGTGAGGGCATCGCCTGGGTCTGCGGGTGGTGTCTGGTCCTCGAGTACGCGGTGTCGGTCGCTGCCGTGGCCGTCGGTGCCAGCCAGTACGTCGACGAGACGTTGCGGGTCTTCGGGCTGCACCTGCCGACGGCGCTGTCCGCGCCTCCCGGTGACGGTGGTCTCGTGAACCTGCCGGCGGCCGCGCTCGTCCTCGTCGCGATGCTGGTCCTGCTGCCGGGGGCGAAGGAGAGCGCCTGGGTGAACACGCTCATGGTGCTCGTGAAGATCGCGTTGCTCGTGTTCTTCGTCATCGTGGCGTTCTCGGCGTTCCGAATCGGGAACTTCGAGCCGCTCGCGCCGATGGGTGCCGCCGGTGTGAGTGCTGCGGCCTCCCGGCTCTTCTTCTCGTACATCGGTTTCGACGCTGCGTCCACCGCCGGCGAAGAGGCGAAGAACCCCCGCCGCGACCTGCCGCGCGCCATCATCGGGTCGATCGCGCTCATCACCGCGCTGTACATCCTGGTCGCCGTCGCGGCCATCGGTGCGCGGTCGTGGACGTCCTTCTCCGCCGACGAGGCCTCGCTCGTCCGCATCGTCGTCGACGTCACCGGGCAGCCCGTCGTCGCGCTCGTGTTCTCGATCGGTGCGGTGATCGCGATCGCCAGTGTCGTCCTCACCGTGCTCTACGGTCAGACCCGGATCCTGCTCACGATGGCGCGCGACGGTCTCGTGCCGAAGGTGTTCGGGCGGGTGTCGCCGCGTACCGGGACCCCGATCGCGAACTCCCTCATCGTCGGCATCGTCGTCACGATCGTGTCGGCGCTCGTCCCCCTCGGCGAGCTCGCGGACGCGACGAGCATCGGCACGCTGATCGCATTCGCGCTGGTGAACATCTCGGTGATCGTGCTCCGCCGCACGCAACCGGACCTGGAACGGTCGTACCGGGTGCCGTTCTTCCCCGTCGTTCCGGTCCTCGGCGTCCTGTTCTGCCTGTTCCTGGCGGTGACCCTCGGGGCGGGCACGTGGATCGCGTTCGGCATCTGGATGGTCGCCGGCGCGGTGCTCTACGTGGCCTACGGCCGCCGCCACAGCACGCTCGCGTAGCGCGCCCGCCGCCGCCGCCCGCCGAGCCTCGGCTGGGCGGACACTTTGTGGCGGCCGGAGCACGCAAAATGTCCGCTGGGGCGAGCCTCGCTTGCGCACTGGCTGCTGTGGAGAACGGCGTCAAGTGCACCGGAACCGACCAGGAGGCCCGCTCCGCGTCCGGCAGAGCGAGCCTCGGTTCCATGGAGATCACCGAGCCGACCCTGCTCCGCACCGTTCCGACCGATCCGTCGGGCGCCAGGACCCTTCGCCGACAGTGCGCAGCGGGGAAGCTGACGCGCATCCGCCCGGGAACGTACGTTGCAAGTACCGAATGGGTCGGCCTCTCCCCGTCGTCACAGCATCGGACCATCGCGCGCGCATTGGCCCCGGAACTCGGTCCCGGATACGCGTTCTCGCACATCACCGCCGCGATCCTGCACGGCTGGCCGTTGATCGGTCCGGCGCCCGATCGGGTCCACGTGGTCGACCTCGATGCGACATCGGTGACCCATCGACTCGGGGTCGTCCGCCATGCGCCACAGGATGCCGTACCGATCGACCTGACGCACCAGTTCCGTGGCGTGCGCGTGACCAGTCCGCTCGTGACAGCGGTGTTGGTCGCGACGACGTGTGAGCCGAGTACCGCCGCAGTGGCGATCGACGGTGGCGTCCGCAGCGCGTCCGTCGATCCGGCGTCCCTCCAGCTCGCACTCCCCGACCCGCCAGCCCGCGGATCGCGTCGGGCCCAACTCGTCGTGACCGCTCTCGATGCACGTCACGAGTCAGTCGGCGAGTCCTACACCGCAATCCGCTTGGTCGAGCTCGGCATCGGTCTGGTCGAACCGCAGTACGAGTTCCGGTTGCCGGACGGGACCATCCGACGGGTTGACTTCTGGATCTCGTCGCTCGGTGTCGTCCTCGAGTTCGACGGGCAGCAGAAGTACGTCGACCCCACGATGCTCGCGGGCCGGGATGCAGCGCAGGTCCTCTGGCAGGAGAAGATCCGCGAGGACCAACTCCGCGCCCTGCCGGAAGTCCGCACGGTGATCCGCGTCACCTGGTGGCACCTCGCCGAACCCGAGCGACTCCGCGCGCTCCTCCGACAGCACGGCGTCCGCGTCTGAGCCGGAGCAGCAGCGCCGAGCCTCGGCCCCGCGGACATCTTGCGGCAGGCGGTAGGCGCAAAGTGTCCGCCCAGCCGAGGCTCGGCGCCCGCACGCCGGCAGCGCCCGCCCCGGATACGACGAAGGCCGCCGCCCCGAGGGGCAGCGGCCTTCGTGACCAGAAGGTCAGACTCAGACGAGCTCGACGGTGGCGCCGGCGGCCTCGAGCGAAGCCTTGGCCTTGTCGGCGGTCTCCTTGTTGGCGCCCTCGAGCACCTTGGCGTCGGCGGTCTCGACGAGCGCCTTGGCCTCGCCCAGGCCGAGCGACGTGAGGCTGCGGACCTCCTTGATGACCTGGATCTTCTTGTCACCGGCCGACTTGAGCACGACGTCGAACTCGGTCTTCTCCTCGACCTCCTCGGCGGGGGCAGCAGCGCCACCGACCGCAGCAGCGGCGACGGGGGCGGCAGCGGTGACCTCGAAGACCTCTTCGAACTTCTTCACGAAGTCAGAGAGCTCGATGAGCGTGAGCTCCTTGAAGGCCTCGATGAGCTCGTCCTGCGAAAGCTTCGCCATGATTTTCTCCTACTACTCAGTACGTGATGTGGTTGTGGAACGCGTGCCTGGTCAGGCCGCGGACTCCTGCTTCTCGCGGAGGGCGTCCACCGTGCGGACGGCCTGCGAGAGGGGTGCCTGGAACAGGTACGCAGCACCGAACAGCGAGGCCTTGAAGGCGCCGGCGAGCTTGCCGAGCAGCACTTCGCGGGACTCGAGGTCGGCGAGCTTGTCCACCTCGGTCGCGGTGAGCGGGTTACCGTCGAAGTAACCGCCCTTCACCACGAGCTCGGGGTTCGCCTTGGCGAATGCACGCAGCGACTTCGCGACGGCGACGGTGTCACCGTGGACGAAGGCGAGAGCGGACGGACCAGCGAGCTCGTCGTCGAACGACGTGATGCCTGCTTCGTTGGCCGCGATCTTGGTCAGCGTGTTCTTCACCACGGCGTACGTGGCGTGCTCACGGATCGAGTTGCGGAGCTCCTTGAGCTGCGCGACCGTGAGACCGCGGTACTCGGTGAGCAGAACGGCGTTCGAGCTACGGAAGGACTCCGTGAGCTCGGCGACCGCAGCTTCCTTGTTCGCCATGGTTCTCCTTGGGGTTCTTGCTGGCAGCCCCGGGTCCCATGGCTGTGGTGAACACAACCCGCACACGAAAAAAGCTCCGGCGCAGAGGCTCGGAGCTGCTCCGACACGATGTGTAGGAGTGGTTCTGAACACCTGCGCGGGCGCCCTCGTGACGAGGACCTTCGGCCACTGTCCATGCGTGAACACGGCAGCGACGACCAGCGGTCTTTGGCTGAACAGAACGGTACCACACCGCGGCCTCGGTCCGGAAGCGCCGGTTCCGAGAGCGGGTCCGGACGGGAGGCACGCCCCCGCCCGCCCCGCCGGTCACCCTCCGGAGCGGTCGGGCACCCCGGCCCAGGCCGGAGGAGCGGCATCGGCAGCACGGGCGGCGCTGTCACCCGCATCCGCATCCGCACCCGCACCCGCACCCGCACCCGCGGCACCGTCATCTGCAGCCCCGGCACCCGCGGCATCCGCCCGCCGCGCCGGCAGGTGCACCGTGAAGACCGTGTCCCCAGGCTCACTCGTCACGCTGACCCGGCCGCCGTGCGCCTGCACCACGGCGTCCACGATGGCGAGCCCGAGTCCGGTCGACCCGGCGGTCCGGGAGCGTGAGCTGTCGGCGCGGGCGAACCGTTCGAAGAGCTTCGGCAGGAACTCCGGATCGATCCCCTGTCCGTCGTCGCGGACGGTCAGGTCGACGCCACCGTCCGGCGCCGACGCGATGCCGACCGTGATGCGCGTGCCGTCCGGCGTGTGGGTCCGGGCGTTGGTGACCAGGTTGACGATCACCTGGTGCAGGCGTGCCGCGTCACCGACGACCTCGACGGGTTCGGCAGGCAGGTCGACCTCGATCGGGTGGTCCGGCGAGGCGGCGTGGGCGTCGTTGACGGCGTCGAGCACCAGGCCGGTCAGGTCGACGTCGTCGAACTGGATCTCGCGGCCCTCGTCGAGACGGGCCAGCAGCAGCAGGTCCTCGACCATCGAGGTCATCCGGACCGACTCGGACTCCACCCGACTCATGGCGTAGACGACGTCCGGCGGCAGGTCGGCGCCCATCCGTCGGGTGAGTTCGGCGTACCCGCGGATCGAGGCCAGGGGCGTCCGGAGTTCGTGCGAGGCGTCGGCGACGAACTGCCGGACCTTCTGCTCGGACCGTTCGCGGGCCTGCATCGCGTTGCCGATGTGTCCGAGCATCCGGTTGAACGCGGTGCCGACGCGGCCCACCTCGGTGCCCGGATCGGCATCGGGCACACGGACGCCGTCGAGGGCATCACTGCGGTCGAGCGGCATCCGGGCGACGGTCGAGGCGGTCTCCGCGACGCGGTCGAGTGGCCGGAGCGCCCGTCGAACGGCGGCGGTGGCGACCGCCGAGGCGACGAGGAGGGCGAGCACGGTGACGACGAGCACCACGCCGAGCAGCTTCCACACGCTCTCGTACACCGGGGCGAGCGGCAGCCCGACGACGAGCACGGCGTCGCCCAGCACCGGGTTGTCGACCTGCACGGCGGCGACCCGGTACTTGCCGAGCTCGCCGCCGAGGTTCATCGTCGCGGGGTCGACTCCGACCTTCACGTCGCCGAGCCGGTCCAGCTGCTCGGCGGTCAACTGACCGCGAGAGCTGTCCTCCTGCAGGACGATGCCCCCGGCGCGTCCACCGGAGAAGTAGTAGGCGGTCAGGGTGCCTGCTGCCTGGCCGAGCGGTTGGAGCAGGTCGTCGTTGGGACGCTGCCCGTTCGGTGACTGCTCACCCTGCCCGAACTTCGTGCTCGCGCGGGCCGTCGCCTTCTGCAGTTGCCCGTCGATGGCACCCGTCTGGATGCTCGCGAGCGCGATGATGCTCCCCGCCCCGATCACCGCACTGACGGCGACGACCAGGGCGACGATGCTCAGGACGAGCCGACGACGGAGGGTCATGCGGAACGCCCGGTTCAGACGGTGGGCTTGATCACGTAGCCGACGCCACGCACGGTGTGGATCATCGGCTCCTCGCCGACGTCGATCTTCTTGCGCAGGTAGGAGATGTAGATCTCGACGACGGAGGACTTGCCGCCGAAGTCGTACGACCACACCCGGTCCAGGATCTGCGCCTTCGACAGCACACGGCGCGGGTTGCGCATGAGGAAGCGGAGCAGCTCGAACTCGGTCGCGGTGAGTTCGATGGTGCGGCCGGCCCGGGTGACCTCGTACGACTCCTCGTCGAGCACCAGGTCGCCGACGACGATGCGAGAGTCCCCGGCCTCGCTGACGGAGATCTGCGAGCGGCGGATGAGGCCACGGAGGCGGGCGACGACCTCTTCGAGCGAGAACGGCTTGGTGACGTAGTCGTCGCCGCCGGCGGTGAGTCCGGTGACGCGGTCCTCGACGGAGTCCTTCGCGGTGAGGAACAGCACCGGGGTGTCGTCGTTGTTCTGCCGCAGTCGGCTGAGGACCTGCAGCCCGTCGAGGTCGGGCATCATCACGTCGAGCACCATCGCGTCGGGGTGGAACTCCCGTGCCTTGGTGAGGGCGTCCTGGCCGCCGTTCGCGCTGCGGACGTCCCAGCCCTCGTAGCGGAGGGCCATCGAGAGCAGGTCGGTGAGGCTGGCTTCGTCGTCGACGACCAGGATGCGCAACGGCGAACCGTCGGCACGGGTGAGGCGCGGGGGTGCGGAGGGCTGCGAGATGGTCACGTCTTCGAGTATCGAGAGATTCCTATGAGCCGTCTGTGGCCCGTCCCAGTGCGCCCTGTGGATCGTCCGCGTCGACGTGGATGCGGTCCTCAATAGCCTGACGTCGATGCTGGACTCCCTTGCTTGGCCCGACGGTGCGCGACACGTCGACACCGCTGCGATCACCGCCCTCGTGCTCGGTTCCGGCGATCCCACGGCCGCGGACGCGCCCACCGCCGGGAGGCCCGTCCCACCCCCGCCGCACCGGCTCACCGTCG
>NZ_JASDDD010000042.1:0-30786 GCF_030407555.1 Curtobacterium sp. APC 4022 | reverse complement strand
GTGCCGGGGCCGCTTCACGTCACGGCCACTGCACGCCGGCGCGCAGCTCGAGGAGTCAGGTAGGACCGCAGCTGGCGGCTGACTGGGCGTGGCATGCTCGGCCGTCCCGACTGAACGGTCTGGCCGACCCAGCGCTCGGCACGCCAGCATCTCAAGGTGAGTTTGCTCCAGAACCGATCGAGCGCTATCTTCAGTTTCGCTGTGAAATTGCCTTGTATCTTCCGGGCATGCACAGCATCTTGCTGCGTCCGAGGGGCGGACGCGGCTGAAGGGGGCCTTCTTGTCTACATCTCTGTCGCGACGGCAACACCGTTGGTACGTGCTCATCGTGCTCGCGGTCCTGGTCGCACTGATCAATGCGGTGTCGCTCATCGCTCCGACGTCCTCCGCAAGTGCGGCAGGAACGTGCGGGACCTACTGCCAGAACATCTCGAGCGATCGCGTCACGCTCGCCAAGCAAATCGGTTCCTACGTCGCCAACGGCACGTTCGAAGCCACGCAGCCGGGCGGGCCGAAAAACGACCTCTACAACAACGAGATCCTGCCCGTCGCGCAGAGCGGCGATGCGCCCGGATGCGAGGTCGACACCCGTGTCCTGCAGACCATGGTCATCGTGGTCAAGAAGTTCGGGTCGCTGAAGATCAACGACCTCAACCGCAAGTGCCCGACCATGGGGCACTCCTACCCGTGTTCCGAGTTCGAGGGTTCGCTGCATTGCGTCAACCCGAGCCTTGCCATGGACTTCGGTGCTGTCGGCGGGATCACGGTCAACGGCATCAACAACCAGTCGCACGTGCTCCTGAACTTCCTCGACACCTTCGTGCCGACCGGCACGACGGCAGGCCAAGGTCCATGCAAGGACACCGGTGTTCAGCGCGGTTGGACCTTCACGCACATCACCAAGCAGGTGGCTGACGCGTGCACGCACCAGCACTTCGACTTCAGCAGCACCAACGCACCGCTCGCCATCGGCGCATCGGCTTCCGGCTACGTCATCTCGTCGCAGGTCAACACCGGTCGGCTCTGGAGCATCACGAACAAGAAGGCTGCGACCAACTACCCGGTCGGCGTTGCCGCCGGCACCAGCCCGGCGATCGCACCGCTCGGTGACGGAAAGTTCGTCACCGCTTTCCAGGCCGCGGGCGGAGCGCTCTGGACGATCGACTCCGCCGGTGCCGCTACCACCTTCCCGGTCGGCATGAAGGCGGGCACCAGCCCGGCGATCATCCCCACCTCCGGTGGCGGGTACGTGGTGGCCGTGCAGGCCAACACCGGCAAGCTCTGGACCATCACGAACACGAAGGCAGCAACCGCGTTCGACGTCGGGATGATGGCGGGTACCGACCCGTCGATCACCGCGGTCGGTAGCGGGTACGTCGTGGCCGTGCAGACCAACACCGGTGCGCTCTGGAGCGTCACGAACACGAAGGCAGCAACCGCGTTCCCCGTCGGTATGAAGGCGGGTACGAGCCCGGCGATCACGTCGACGGCGAACGGCGGGTACGTGATCGCCTTCCAGACCAACACCGGCGACCTCTGGAGCATCACGAACACGAAGGCCGCAACGGCGTTCCCGATCGGGATGAAGGCGGGCACGAGCCCGGCGATCCTCCGGACGACCAGCGGTTACGTGGTCGCTGTCCAGACGAACACCGGCGCCCTGTGGACGATCACCGGTGACAAGGCTGCGACCGCGTTCCCGGTCGGCATGGCTGCAGGTACGAGCCCGTCGATCGCAGCGGTCGGAGACGGCTACGTCGTCGCGGTCCAGACCAACACCAACGACCTGTGGTCCATCAACGACGAGAAGGCAGCGACTGCGTTCCCCGTCGGCATGAAGGCCGGAACGAGCCCGGCGATCCTGTCGCGGTAGTCGGCAACAATTGAAGGAGGGGCGGGTCACCACGGTGCCCGCCCCTTCCTCGTCGCCTGGCTCAGCAGCGTCAGCGTGGGACACGAAGACCTCCTGGTCGGTGAGGCGGTTCCTGGACAGCTCCGCTCCACCGCCGGGAGGCCTTCTTCGATCAACGCGTCAACGACCGCCCAACGACACAACGTCCCTGGACATCACAGCTAGCGCGACAAGACCTGGTGTGTCCCGTTCCTGCGGTAGAGAGTTGATGGCTACCTGGCGAGATGTTGCCGCGGGTGTGCGAAGCTGCTCGCCATGACCGAGGAGCCGATGGAACACGGACCGGGCTACTACGAGCGGCTGGCCCAGGAAGACGCCAAGCGCCGTGGCTTGAGCTCGGAGGAGTACGGCGTTTACAAAGGCAGCGTCGGGAGCGCGGTGCCCCCGGTCAACTCTGCATCCGGGCTGCTCATCATCTCCATCGTGCTGACCGTGATCATGGTCGGGGTCACAGTCGGCATCGGGTTCTTGGTCGCGCAGAGTCTCGGACTGATCGAACCGACTCCGGGTGACACCAGCCTGGATCCGGTGATGTGGTTCTTCGTCCTTGTCTTCTACGTCTTCCCGGTGTGGTCGTGGGTCTACTACGTGCGGGAGCGACGTGCGCAGAAGCTGCGCATGAGTCGCGGTCTGCCGAAGAACCTGAGCTGATGTCTCACGTCCAGCACGAGCGACGCGGCGTGCGGACCGTCGAGATCTCCATACTGAGGCAATGCCCCGTTCTCAGCGCATCATCGTCGCCTCCGGCTTCCTCCTGGCTGCTGCTCTCGCACTGGTCGTCGCCGCGAGCCAGATCGGCCTGACGCGGTACTCCGCACCTGGCGCCAGCGGAGTCGCGACGAAGCAGATCGCACTGTTCGAACCAGCGATCGTGGGCACCGTGGTGTCTGCCCTCGCCACCCTGGCGCTTCTCGCGCATCTCGTCGTCGTCACACGGCGCACAGTGCCGCGGTGGCAGTGGGGTGTGTCTGGCACGGTCTGCGTTCTCGCCGTACTCACAGCAGTGATCGTGTCCACCGCGGACCGACCGGTGTTCTAGGTCGCCGCCCGGTGATCGACGCCTGAGTCACGGGGTCGCCGACTTCGGGTACACACTCTCCGGTCACCGGACGGGCACCGATCTCCGTGCCTCTGTCTGGCGCGGAAGATCACGTGCCGGGACCCGCTAACTCTGGTCGGGCAGCCAATCCGAACTGGAGAGGACGCCGAGCAACAACGCCATGATCTCGAGGCCTGCCAGCACCACCGCGCTCAACAGCACGATCGCCACGGTCACGACAGTGCGACGCTGTCGTCCGAGCGGAGTGAGGAGCAGAACGCCACCCACGAGCACCAAGGCACCGAGCACAACGCTGAACAACGGGAAAGTCATCCACGTATCTTGACTCAGCAACGACCGCAGCGACCAGCCCGAGACTTCAGCTCAACCCGGATGGGAGCCGCTCCACGTCACCGAATCGAGGGGGCGCGGACGCGGTGACTGACCGGAACGCCCTGCGTCGCATATGACGAGGCAGCGGGCGTCAGTCCCGTGAACGATCGCCTACCGAGAAGTGTTCACAGCATCATCCCCAGCACCGTACGAACAGCGATGGCCCCGCCGTGGTCGTCCGCTCGTCGGACCATCCCGATCTTCTGCGCGACCCGCTCAGAGGCAGCATTGTCGGGATGGATGATCGCGACGAGTTCGGCCGCATCGAGTGCAGCACGAGCGAAATCGCGACAGGCAGCCGCTGCCTCGGTTGCGTAGCCCTGCCCGTGGAGCGTCGCGCGCACGTGGTAGCCGACCTCGAGCATCGGGACGCCGTTGACGTCCTGCCAGGTCAGTCCGCAGTCACCGACGAACTGCCCCGCGTGCGTCTCGATGATCCAGAGCCCGAAGCCGTGGGCGGCGTAGTTGTCCTGGTTCCAGGCGATCCATCGCGCCGCATCGTCACGACTCTTCGGTGCGGGGTAGAACTCCATGACCTGCGGGTCTCCAAGCAGGTCGGCCATGTCGTCGAGGTCTGCCGGAGTCATCTCACGGAATCGGAGCCGCGTGGTGGGAGCAGGGAGCATCTCAGCACCGTACCGGCCGCCGATCGGTCGTCGGAGTCGTCCGAGATCATCGACCGCGTCGCGCCCGTCCCCGTCCCCGTCCCCGTCCCCGTCCTGCCGGACGCGAGCCGCGCCTCCAGATCGGGGCCCGACCTCAGCCCGCAGGAACCGCCTGCGCGACCGCGAGCCGCGCGACCAGCTCGACGTGCCGCGCCATGTCGTACGACGGGTCGAAGAGCCACTGGAGCTGCATGCCGTCGGACACCGCGAGCAGCACGGTCGTCAGCTCGACCGGGTCGACGTCCGGTCGGAGCAGGCCGTCCTGCTGCATGGTGCGGAAGTCCGCGGACAGGTCACGGCGGCTGCGTTCGTAGCGCTCCCGGAAGTAGGCGTGCGCCGGGTGCTCGGGGTCGGTGGCGGCCGCCGCGGACAGGTTGACGAACATCTGCACGAGACCGGGGACCTCGACGTTGTGCCGGACGATCGCGATGAGCAGCGCCGCGGGGTCCGAGGCGTGCCAGTCGTGCTCCCCGTCGAGCTGGTCGCGGCGTCGGAGGATCTCGACCCACAGGTCGTCCTTCGAGTCGAAGTAGTGCAGCAGGCCGGCCTGGGTGAGCCCGACTGCTGCGGCGATGTCGTTGATGCTCGTCCGTCGGAAACCCTGCGAGGCGACGAGGTCCAGCGCGACCGTCAGGATCTCCTCGCGCTTCGCGATCCCCTTCGCGTACGAACCTCGTCGTGCCATGGCAGGACTGTACCGCTCGGACTGCCGACAAAAACCTAGTGTCAGTCGGTTTTGGTGTTACGGTGACGACAGCCGCCGATGGAGGCGTGCGAGTCACCGATGGCGGTGGCGTTCCCGAGAAGAGGTTGCCGTGGCCAACGACGCACGACTCGTCCCCGACACCCCGACCGCGGTGGCTCCCACCGTCGGACGTGGAAGCCCGCTCATGTACACGCTCGGCATGCCGCTCGCGATGTTCGGTCTGTACATCGCCCTGCTGCCGCCCGTGCTCGTCGCGATGGCGCTCAAGGTCGCCGAGATCGCTCCGGACGACCAGGCGGGTGTGCTCGGCCTGGCGCTCGGCATCGGCGCGTTCGCCGCGATGGTCGCCAACCCCCTGGCGGGTCGCTTCAGCGACCGGACTGCCGGGAGGCTCGGCATGCGTCGTCCGTGGATCATCGGTGGCACGGTGGCACGGTGGTCGGGTTCGCAGCCCTCGTGGTCGTCGCGACGACGTCCTCCACCGTCGTGCTCGTGATCGGGTGGGCCGTGGCGCAGATCGCCTACAACGCCACGATCGCGGCGCTCACGGCCGTCCTGCCGGACCACGTCACGCGATCGCAGCGCGGTCGGGTCGCGGCGCTGCTCGGGCTCGCGCAGAACCTCGCACTCGTGGGCGGAACCTTCCTGGTGCAGCTCTTCTCGACGTCGGCGTCGCAGATGATCATCCCCGGGGCGATCGGCTCGATCGTGGTCGTGCTGTACGCGGTGGTCTTCCGTGACCGCGTGCTCGCTGCGAAGCCGACGTCGAAGCTCGGCATCGGGCAGCTGTTCGGGTCATTCGTGTTCAACCCCCGGAAGCACCCGGACCTCGGCTGGGCGTGGCTGACGCGGTTCATGATGGTCGCGGCGCAGTACACGGCGGTCAGCTACCTCACCTACTTCCTGCGGGACGACATCGGGGTCGACAAGACGAACCTGGCGAACGCCGTGTTCCAGGGCACGCTCTGGAACGTCATCGGGATCGTCCTGACCTCGCTCGTCGCCGGGTGGCTCTCCGATCGGCTCGGCCGGCGGAAGCTGTTCGTCGCGGTCGCCGGCATCGTCGGCATCGCCGGACTCGTGATCATCGCGCTCGCCCCGTCGCTCGGCATGGTCCTCGTCGGTGAGTTCGTGATGGGTGCCGGCATGGGCGTCTTCTACGCGGTCGACCTCGCACTGATCACCGACGTGCTGCCGTCCGACCAGGACAACGCGAAGGACCTCGGCGTGGTCAACATCGCCCAGGCGCTCCCGCAGTCGCTCGTGCCGGCGGCCGCTCCCGGCGTGATCGCCGTCACCGGCGGGTACTCCGGGTTCTTCATCACCGGCGCCGTCATCGGGCTGCTCGGGATCTTCTCGGTCTCGCGCATCCGCGGTGTCCGCTGACCTGCTGCTCTCCACTGCTCTCGACGAAGGGACCGATCACCGTGACCGACCTGCCCACCGCCACCACCGCCTCCAGTCCGACGGCGGAGCGCATCGACGCGCTGCTCGCCGAGCTGACCACCGAGGAGAAGGTGCAGCTGCTCACCGGGCGTGACTTCTGGACCACCTGGCCGATCGAGAAGATCGGGCTGCGCCGGATCCTCATGTCGGACGGGCCCTCCGGGGTCCGCGGCGAGGTCTGGGACGAGCGTGACCCGTCCCTCAACCTGCCGTCGGCGACCGCGCTGAGCGCGTCGTGGGACCGCGCGATCGCGAAGCGCTACGGCGCTGCGGCTGCGGTGGAGGCGCGTCGCAAGGGCGTCGACGTCGTGCTCGGTCCGACGATCAACCTGCACCGGTCGCCGCTGGGCGGCCGACACTTCGAGGCGTTCAGCGAGGACCCGGTGCTCACCGGCGACCTGGCGGCGTCGTACGTGGCGGGGGTGCAGGAGAACGGCGTCGCCGCGACGCCGAAGCACTACATCGCGAACGACTACGAGACCGACCGCTTCACCGCATCGACCGAGGTCTCCGACCGGGCCCTGCGCGAGCTGTACCTGCTGGCGTTCGAGAAGGCCGTCACCGAGGCGCACGCCTGGGCCGTCATGTCGTCGTACAACGCGATCAACGGGGTCACGGCGTCCGAGAACGACCTGCTCGAGACGCCGTTGAGCTCCGAGTGGGGCTTCGACGGCATCGTCGTGTCCGACTGGACCGGCGTGCGCTCGGTCGACTCCGCGAAGGCATCGCAGGACGTCGCGATGCCCGGCCCGAACCCGTGGTGGAGCGAGGGCCCGCTCCTCGCCGCCGTGCAGTCCGGCGACGTCCCGATCGAGGCGATCGACCGCAAGGTCCGCCGCATCCTGACCCTGGCCGCCCGGGTCGGCGCCCTCGAGGGCTTCGAGCCGGTCGCCGCGCAGCCCGTGCACGTCGAGGATGGCGTCGCGTTCGTCCGCGAGGCCGAGGCCGAGGGCACCGTCCTCGTCCGGAACACCGGCGTGCTGCCGCTCGACGCCTCCGCGGTGTCGCGCATCGCCGTGATCGGGCACAACGCCGACCAGGCCCGCACGCAGGGCGGCGGCTCGGCCACGGTCGTGCCGTCCCAGGTCGTGTCACCCCTCGACGGGATCCGCTCGGCGTTCCCGGGCGCCACGGTCGACCACGCCATCGGCGCCGTCGTGCAGGAGGGCATCGCGGAGTTCCCGCTGACCACCATCACGAACCCGGCGACGGGGGAGCCCGGCGCGCGTGTCGCCTTCGTCAAGGACGGCGAGGAGCTGTACGTCGAGGACCGTCGAGCCACGGCACTGTTCTGGTTCGGGGGCGACGCCCCCACCCGTGAGGCCGACCGGCTCGACATCACCACGACCTACACGGCGGAGTCCACCGGCACCGTGCGGATCGGCATCGGTGCGGCCGGCCGGTCGCGGATGTGGATCGACGGCGAGCTCGTGCTCGACGAGGACGTGCCGTTCGACGGCGACCAGCTCGGTGCGGCGTTCCTCAACCCGCCGGCACGCTCGGTGCCCGTGTCGGTGACCTCCGGGCAGCAGCTCGCGATCCGCATCGAGCACGACGTCATCCAGGACGAGACGCTCGGCGGGGTGCTGGCGTACCAGTTCGGCACCGAGCCGTCCGACGAGGACCCGTCGGTGCTCATCGACGCGGCAGTCGAGGCCGCCCGCACGGCCGACGTCGCCCTGGTGGTGGTCGGCACGAACTCCAAGGTCGAGTCCGAGGGCTACGACCGCTCGTCGCTCGCACTGCCCGGGCACCAGGACGACCTGGTCCGGGCGGTCGCCGCGGCGAACCCGAACACGGTCGTCGTCGTCAACGCCGGTTCGCCGGTCGAGATGCCGTGGCGGAACGACGTCGCCGCGGTCCTGCTCACCTGGTTCGGCGGGCAGGAGTACGGCAACGCCCTGGCCGACGTGCTCACCGGCGCCCAGGAGCCCGGCGGACGCCTGCCCACCACCTGGCCGGTCGCGATGGCGGACGTCCCCGTGCTCGACGTCACGCCGCTCGACGGGAAGGTGTCGTACGACGAGGACGTGCACATCGGCTACCGGGCGTGGCTCCGCGCCGGCACCGAGCCGGCGTACCCGTTCGGGCACGGACTCGGCTACACGACCTGGACGATCGACGGTGTCGCGGCGACGCCGACGGTGTCCGAGGGCGATGCGGTCATCGTCACGGCGACGGTCGCGAACACCGGGGCCCGTGCCGGCAAGCACGTCGTGCAGGTCTACGCCTCGCGCGACGTGTCCGAGGTGGACCGCCCCGTCCGGTGGTTGGTCGGGTTCGCGCCGGTCCGGCTCGGAGCGGGCGAGTCCACCGAGGTCTCGATCGAGGTCACCGCCCGGGCGTTCGCGCACTGGGACGGTTCGTGGCGGTACGAGGCCGGACGGTTCACCCTGCACGTCGGGGGGTCCGTGCTCGACGAGGCCGCGACGACGGGCGTCGAGTTGGAGTGACGCGTGGCGCCGGGGCGCGGCGCAGATGCCCCGGCGCCCCCGGCACCCGGCGACCCGGCACCCGGCACCCGGCGCCTCGGCGTCACGTGGCGTCACGGTCCGTGACGGACGCACGGTCCCCGTCGTACGGTCGCGTCGTGACCACGAACCGCGAACCCCGGCAGATCCGCTTCAACGCGTTCGACATGAACTGCGTCGCCCACCAGTCCTCCGGGCTGTGGCGTCACCCGCGCGACCGTTCCCGGCACTACAACGACCTGTCGTACTGGACCGACCTGGCGAAGACACTCGAGCGCGGGGCGTTCGACGGCATCTTCATCGCCGACGTCCTGGGCACGTACGACGTGTACGGCGGCACGAACGAGGCTGCGCTGCGCACCGGGTCGCAGGTGCCGGTGAACGACCCGATCCTGCTCGTGTCCGCGATGGCCGCCGTCACCGAGCACCTGGGCTTCGGCATCACCGCGGGCACCGCCTACGAGCACCCGTACCCGTTCGCCCGACGGATCTCGACGCTCGACCACCTGACGAAGGGCCGCGTCGGCTGGAACGTCGTCACCGGGTACCTGCCGAGCGCCGCCCGGAACATGGGCCAGACCGACCAGCTGAGCCACGACGACCGGTACGACGTGGCCGACGAGTACCTCGAGGTCCTCTACAAGCTGTGGGAGGGCTCGTGGGAGGACGACGCCGTCATCGAGGACCGCGAGACCGGCGTCTTCACCGACCCCGCGAAGGTGCACCCCATCGAGCACCACGGCACGCACTTCGACGTGCCCGGCATCCACCTGTCCGAGCCGTCCGTGCAGCGCTCGCCCGTCATCTACCAGGCCGGTGCGTC
Source organism: Curtobacterium sp. APC 4022 (assembly GCF_030407555.1). Taxonomy (NCBI): domain Bacteria; kingdom Bacillati; phylum Actinomycetota; class Actinomycetes; order Micrococcales; family Microbacteriaceae; genus Curtobacterium; species Curtobacterium sp. APC 4022. The sequence goes on along the minus strand of NZ_JASDDD010000042.1, from coordinate 21,331 downwards.
ACCGCGGGGGATCCGCTTCGCCGCCGAGAACGCCGAGGCCGTCTTCGTCGGCGCCCCGACCCTGCCGCAGCTGGCCGCGACGGTCGCCAAGATCCGGGACGCCCTGGAGGCTGCTGGTCGCGACCGGTACGCCGCCAAGGTCTACACGCTGCTCACCGTGATCACCGACGAGACCGACGAGCTCGCGCAGGCGAAGTACCGCGACTACCTGTCCTACGCGTCCGAGGAGGGCGCGCTCGTCCTCAACTCCGGCTGGATGGGCGTCGACCTGTCGCAGTACGACCTGGACGAGCCGCTCGGCAACATCGAGTCGAACGCGATCCAGTCGGCGGCCGCGAACCTGTCCGCGGCGACGGGCGAGGACGGCACGACGTGGACCGTTCGGGACATCGCCCGGCAGACGGCCATCGGCGGCCTGGGTCCGGTCGAGGTCGGCAGCGGCGCGACCATCGCGCAGCGCCTCGTCGACATCCAGGAGCAGACCGACGTCGACGGCTTCAACCTGGCGTACGCGGTGACCCCGGGCACGTGGGAGGACGTCATCGAGTTCGTGGTCCCCGAGCTCCGGGCCCGCGGCGCCTACCCCGAGGGCTACCGCGAAGGGTCGCTCCGGAACAAGCTGCTCGGTCGCGGCGACCGCCTGCCCGAGGAGCACCGCGGTGCGTCGTTCCGCGTGCGCGAGTCCGCGGCGGCCTCGGCCTGACGCGCAGCAGCCCGGTCGTAGGGTGGTCGGGTGATCGAGTCCACGGCAGCCGTGCGGGTCGCGGAACCCCGGGACACCGGGGACCGTGACCGCATCGACCGCGCCTGCATCGACCTCTGGGCCGCTGCCGTCGCCGCACGCGACGGACTGGCCGAGGACCCGGCCGTCCGCGTGCGGGCAGCCGCGAAGTTCGCCGCCGACCGGGTCGCACTCGTCGTCGCCCCCGGAGCGGACGACACCGGGAACGCCGGCACGGTGCGGGGGTTCGCGCTCGTCACGGCACCAGGGACCGGCGGGGGAGCGGGCCGTGCGGACGCCGCCTACCTGAGCCTGCTCGCCGTGGATCCCACGGCGCAGGGCAGTGGCCTCGGCCGGGCGCTGCTCGTCGCCGCGGTGGACGCCGTCCGGGCCGCCGGACACGAGCACTGCATGCTGCACGCGCTCGAGGACAACGCCCCGGCCCTCCGCCTCTACCGCAGCGCGGGGTTCCGCCCGGTCGGCGAGCCGTTCCCGCACGCGCTGAGCGGCCGACCGACGCGCACCTACGTGGTCTGAACCGGGCCCTGCCGCCCGGACCCGGCCTACGTGAGTCGCCCCGGGCCTCCCGGTCGGGACGGCGCCACCGGCACCCAGTCGCCCTGCCCGGCGACCCGGCCGTCCCCGGAGGACCGACCCGTCACCCGACGCCGGACCCACGGGACGACGTGGTCGCGGTAGTACCGGAGCTCCGTGGCGACCGACGTCTTCGTCGCGTCCGGCACGCGGGGCACGGCGGCCTCGGGACCGTCGGCGATGGCGTGCAGGGCCAGGTCCGCGACCCGCTGGTGTCCGAGCGGGTTCATGTGCAGACGGTCCTCGGACCAGAACTCGGCGCGGCCGAGGTGTGCGTCGCGTGAGACGTCGACGAACGGCAGCCCGCGCTCCCGGCTGAACCCGGTCAGTGCCTCGGCCCAGGCGTCCCCGCGGGCGTTGATCATCCGGCCGAGGGGCAGCCGGGCGCTGGGGTCGGCGGGGCTGAGGAGTGCGAGCCGGATCCCGCGGGCGGCGACGGCGTCGGCGGCCTCGGCCAGCCGTCCGAGCAGCACGTCCACGTCGTAGCCGGGGCGGAGCATGTCGTTGCCACCGCCGCAGAAGGTGATGAGCGTCGGCGCCGGGTCGAGGGCGAGGGCCGCGTCGAGCTGCCCGTCGAGGACCCCGGCGAGCAGACGGCCGCGGATCGCCAGGTTCGCGTACGACACCGGTCCGGGCAGGTGGTCCGCCAGGCCGACCGCCAGACGTCCGGCCCAGCCGGGGAACGGGACGTCGCCGTCGTCGCCGACGCCCTCGGAGAAGCTGTCCCCGATGGCGACGTAGCGGACGGGGTCGGTGCGGGCGGGGACGGCGGACATGGTCCTCCTCGGGGAACGGGATCGGTGCGGTCTCCATCGTGCTCCTCCGCGTGGAACCGCGCTGAGGGAAGGCTTGCCTCACCACGAAAGCCCCGGTCAGGGCAGCCTTCCCTTGCTGGTGTGATCAGCTGACAAGTGCTTTCCTTTCCTCATGTCCACCGCAGCTGACCTCGCGCTCCCCGCCACCGAGCACGACGACGCCACGAGCGCCGCCCGCCTCAACTGGCTGCGAGCCGGCCTCCTCGGCGCGAACGACGGCATCGTGTCCGTCGCCGCCGTCCTGGTCGGCGTCGCCGGCACCGGTGCTGCGGCCGGACCGGTCCTGGCTGCCGGCACCGCCGCCCTCGTCGGTGGTGCGGTGTCGATGGCGCTCGGTGAGTACGTCTCCGTCAGCGGTGCCCGCGACGCCCAGCGCACCGGGCAGGCCGCCCACCAGGCGCAGCTCGAAGCCGAGTCCGAGGACCAGGCCACCATCGCCGCGCACTACCGCGGGCTCGGGGTCTCCGCGGACGTCGCCGACACCGTCGCCGCCGAACTCGTCCGCCCCGAGGTCCGCGACCGCCGGGCCGCCGCAGCCCTCCGCGACGCCGAGGACGAGGTCGTCAGCCCCTGGCGCGCGGCCTGGGTCTCCGCCGCGACCTTCACCGTCGGTGCCGCCCTGCCGTTCCTCGCGATGCTCCTCGCTCCGGCGTCGAGCCAGATCCTGGTCACCGTCGTCGCCGTCCTCATCGCGCTCGCCGTCACCGGCACCACCGGCGCGACCCTCGGCGGGGCACCCCGAGGCCGGGCGACGATCCGCGTCGTGCTCGGGGGAGCGCTCGCCCTCGCCGCCACCTACGGCGCCGGCACCCTGCTCGGGGCGCACGCGTCCTGACGGGGTGCGGCCTGTTGGGCGTGCGCCCTCTGCGCTCGGCGGCCCTTCCACGGACGGGAGGCCCGGATCGCGTGACCGACGTCGGTCACGTGATCCGGGCCTCCCGTCCGGTACGGCGTCCGGTCAGGCCCCTGCGGTCAGCACCGCCTTCGGGACCCGGTGCAGGGTCACCGCTCCGACCGCGTCGAACGGGTGCAGCGGGTCCGGAGCACCGGACCCGGTCGGCCCGCCGAGCTTCGAGTCACCGACCGCGCTGAGTACGGCGTAGGCGTCGTCGGCCGACCAGCCGTGCTCGTCGACGAGGAACGCGAAGGCGTCCTCGTACCCGCGGCGGATGCTCTCCTGCACCGGTTCGCCCAGGCCGACGAACAGCCACTCGTCGTCGGTCTCGATGCGCGGTGCCCGCAGGGTAGGGCCGCCCTTGACGACGTCGACGGAGACGATCGCGGTGCCCTGCGCCTCGATCGCGACGAACGAGGACTCGCCCTCGGCCATGATCGCGTGGATGTCGCCGATCGACAGCAGCGCTCCCGGCACCCGGACCGGCAGGTGGACCGTCGAGCCGGGGCGGGCCTCGGTGACGTCCATGTTCCCGCCCTCGGCGTACGCGGGCATGATCGTGGAGTTCTCGCCCTGGGCCGGAGCGGTCCCGATGCAGCCGATCATCGGCCGGACCGGGAACGTGTGCCGGTCGGACACCCGCACGACGCCGTCCTCGATCGGGCAGCGGCGGGTGAAGACCCGGTCGCCCATCACGTGCTGCAGGGCGCCGGACCCGGGCAGCGAGACCGACCAGCCGTGCGTCGTCAGCTGGATGTCGTGGATCGTCACCGCGAGGGTGTCGCCCGGCTCCGCGCCCTCGACGTACACCGGGCCGGTGACCGGGTTGATCGGTGCCTGCAGCTGCGCCATGTCGTGGTGGTCGTCGAGTTCGGCGTAGACGGCGTCGGTCGTCTCGAAGCCGATCGTCTCGCCGGTGCCCGGCGCGATGGTCAGCACCGGCTCGCGGTCGGCGGTGTAGCCGGGGCGGCCGAGCGTGTTCGGCAGGTGGTGGTCGGGGGTCATCGCGGGTCCTTGTCCGTCGAGAGCGGGGTGTCCGTCGAGAGCGGGGTGGCCGTCGGGTCGGCGGGGGCGCCGGTCGGGTCGCCTTCGCCGAGCGTGCCCGGCTCCTCGGAACCGACCTCGGTGGAACGGCCGGTGGAGCGGTAGTAGAGGAAGACACCGGCACCGACGATGAGCCAGATGATGCCACCGACCTTCGCCTCGACCGCGGCGTTGAGCAGCACGTACCCGATGATCAGGAACCCGATCAGCGGCACGACCAGGTGCAGCAGCCAGTTCCGCGACTTCCCCTTGACCATGTGGTGCACGAACACCGACACGTGCAGCAGCATGAAGCCGAACAGGGCGCCGAAGTTCACCAGCGACGAGATCGTGTCGATCTGCCCGACGAAGAACAGCACCAGGATCGCGGACAGGACCGAGACGACCAGGATCGCGTTCTGCGGCACCAGTCGGCCGTTGAGCTTGTGCAGGAACGCGGGCAGCTGCCGGTCGCGGCTCATCGAGAACAGCAGGCGGCTCGTCGCGGCCTGCGCTGCCATGGCGTTCGCGATGCCCACGGCCAGGACGTTGACCGCGAAGAACGCCGTCGCCCAGCCGCTCGACGACGCCTGCTGGACGATCGTGAAGAACGCGTTGCCCGCCTCGCTGTCCGAGAACGAGTCGCGTCCGGCGGCCAGGGCGCTGGCGAGCCAGGTCTGCACGACGAACAGGAACGCGACGATGACGAGCGCCAGGATCATCGCGAGACCGGCACCGCCACGGCGTCCGGTGGACTCCTCGGACAGGGTCGAGATGCCGTCGAAGCCCAGGAAGCTCAGCACCGCGATCGACAGTGCCGAGGCGATCAGCGGCGCCGACACCTTCGCCGGGTCGAACACCTGGTCGGTGCTGAACGACGCCCCCGGCACCGTGCCGCCGGTCAGGGCGACGACCGCGATGACGACGAAGATCACCACGAACACCAGCTCGATGAGCAGGAAGATCCGGTTCGCCAGCTTCAGGGACGACACCCCGGCCAGGTTGATGACGGTGTTGATCGCCACGAACACCAGCGCCCACAGCCACCGCGGGGTGCCCGGGAAGATGCCGACCATGCTCTCGGCCGCGAACACGTAGAGCAGCGTCGGGACGAGCAGGTAGTCGAGCAGGATCGCCCAGCCGGCGAAGAAGCCCGCCGTCGGGTGGATGCCACGGCCGACGTACGAGAAGACACTGCCGGCGAGGGGGATCGACTTCGCCATCTGTGCGTACGCCAGGGCGGTGAAGATCATCGCGACGAGGCCGACCAGGTAGACCAGCGGCACCATGCCGGAGGACGCGTTGTAGACGGTGCCGAAGATCGCCCACGGGGCGATCGGCACCATGAAGACGAGCCCGTAGACGAGCAGGTCGGTGGTGGAGACGGAGCGTTTCAGCTCCTGCTTGTAGCCGTAGGCCTCGAGCTGCTGCTGTGCGGAGAGCTCGCTGTGCTGCTGCGACATGTCGGTTCCGTTTCGGGGAGGAGGGACGGTGCAGGGGTGGGGTGTCCGGACGGGAGGCGCGTCACGGGTCGGTGACGTGCCTGGCGTCCGGTGCGTGGCCGGGTGGGTGGTTCCGGGTGCTGCGGGGTCAGCCGGTGGGCTGGGCGTCGTGGTCGGCGAGGAAGGCGCCGACCACGCGGCGGAACTCCTCCGGCTGCTCCAGGTGTGTGCAGTGGCTGGCGCCGGGGAAGACGTGCTGGCGGGCGTCCGGGATCTGCTCCACGAACGGCTGCCAGGTGGCGGGGGTCGCTTCGTCGTGCTCGCCGGCGACGACGAACGTCGGCACGTCCACCCGGTGCAGGCGGTCGATCACCGACCAGTCGCGCAGCGAGCCGATGACGTGGAACTCGTTCGGCCCGTTCATGGTGTGGTAGACCGTCGGCTCGGCCTCCATCTGCTCCTCGGACGCGACGAAGTCGGCGGGCATCGGCACCACCCGGCAGACGTGGCGTTCGTAGAAGACCTGCGTCGCGGCCACGTACTCGGGGTCCTCGACCGTGCCGGCGTCCTCGTGCCGGGTCAGGGCGTCCTGCACCTCGGCGGGCAGCTGGGCTCGGAGCTCGGCGGCCCCTTCGACCCAGAGCTGCATCGAGGCGGGGGAGTTGCAGATCGACAGGCTCGCGATGCCGCCCGGACGACGGACCGCGATCTCGGCGCCGAGCATCCCGCCCCACGACTGGCCCAGGACGTGGTGCTCGCCGAGGCCCAGGTGGGCGACCAGCGCCAGGTACTCGTCGACGAACAGCTGCGGCTGCCACAGGTCGGCGGGGGCGTCCGGGCGGTGGCTGCTCCGGCCGCAGCCGAACTGGTCGTGGTGGACGACGGTGCGACCGGTCTCGTCGGCGAAGGCCTCGAGGTTCCGGACGTAGTCGTGCGCCATCCCCGGTCCGCCGTGCAGGACCACGAGGGGCAGCGCGCCGGCGACGGGGTGGTCGGGTTCCGTGATCCGGTACCAGGTCTCGCCGTCCTGGAACGGCATCGTGCTCTCGGTGATGCGGGACATGGGGTGAGCATGGCCCGTTCAAAGGTCCCAGGCAAGACCTTTTCCGCTCGTTTAACGTGGCTGTAACAGGAAACCCGGCCCACCGGGGTCAGGCTGGAGGGCGGAAGGGGTGCCGGTGACGGATCGCGCGACGGAGACCCGGGTCGACGAGGTCGAGGACCGGCTCGTGACCGCCGTCGCCGTCGGCGAGTACCTGCCCGGCTCCCGGCTGCCACCCGAACGCGAACTCGCCGGACTGCTCGGGGTCGCCCGCGTCACCGTCCGCGGAGCCCTCGCCCGGCTCGTCGACCGCGGACTGCTCGAGACCCGTCGCGGCCGCGGTGGCGGGACCTTCGTCCGCGACCAGGAGGCCGGTGCCGCCTCCGACTCGGTCGGCCGCACCCTGCTGGCACGGTGGGCGGGCATCCAGGACACTGCCGACGCCATCGCGATCCTGCACGGGGCGCTCGCGGCCGCCGCCGCCGAACGGATCACCGCGGAGCAGGCGGCCGGGCTCCGGGAACGGCTCGAGGCCTTCCGCACCGCGACCTCCGGCTTCGCGAAACAGCAGGCCGACGCGGTCCTGCACCGCAGCATCATCGACGCGGCGCAGAACGACGCGCTGCGGAGCACCCTGGCGTCGCTCGAGTCGCAGATCTCGATCGCGGCGCCGGCGCACCTGTGGGGGAGCGTCGACGGGATGGCGGCGATGGAGGCCCGCGCGATGCGGGACCACGAGGAGCTGGTCGACGCGGTCTGTGCCGGGCGGGTCGCCGAGGCGGGGCGGATCGCGCGGCAGCACGTGGGGATCGACGTCGAGCTGCTGGAGCGGGCGATGCTCCGGGCGGGACAGGTGCCGACTCGGCCAGTGTGACCGTTCATGTTGTCTGGTCGAGACGACGGGAGGCCCGTGGCAGAGTCGCCACGGGCCTCCCGTGCTGGTGGTGCGGGTCGTGCTGGTGCTGCGTGTCGTGCTGGGGGTGTTGCTCGTGCCGTCCGGGTCAGACGTCGCGGCGCTTGGCCACCATCATCGCGAAGGCGTTCACGACGAGGACCTCGGCCAGCAGCACGCCGCCGCCGCTCCAGCCGTTGAGCGTGAGGCCCTTCGGCACCGGGGCACCCGAGTCGAACTGGTACAGGTTCGCGCCGGCCGCGTCGGGCAGGAACTTCGTGACGTCGTTCAGCCAGTCCAGGTTCGCCAGCCCGGCGACCAGGCTGATGACGACCGGCAGCACGAGCAGGATGCCGAGGGTGATCGCGATGCCGCCCGCCGACGAGCGGACCAGCAGGCCGATGCCGAACGCCAGGAGTGCCAGCAGGGTGACGTCGATCGACGCACCGACGATCGGCATCCAGACGGACGGGTCCGCCAGGTCGGGCTCCAGGCCCTTGCCGGCCTGCAGCGCCGTCGAGATCGCGACGCCGATCCAGTTCGCCACCGCGCTGACGACGAAGGTGGTGACCGCGAGCACGGTCGCCTTCGCGAGCAGCACGCCGATCCGGCCCGGGTCGGCGGTGAAGGTCGACCGGATCTGTCCGGTGGCGTACTCGCCGGTGATGATGAGCACGCCGAGCACGCCGACGACCAGGGCGGTCAGGTAGACGCTGACGGTGTTGATGCTGACGATCGTGGCGTTCGCGCCGACCGCGGTCTGCTCGGCGCCGGACGGCTCCGAGACGGATCCGAGCAGGACCGCGAGGCCGAGGGTCAGGACGGCGATGACGGCGTAGCACCAGAACGTCGACCGGATGCTCCGGAACTTGATCCACTCGCTGCGGACCAGTCGGGTGTAGCCGAGGTGCACGTCGCGCGAGGACAGGTCCCCACGGTGGCGGTGCTGCTGGGTGGTCGGCTGGTCGGTCTTCTGCGGGGCACTCATCGGGCTCCCTCCGATCGGTACTCGACGTCGTCGCGGGTCAGGGCCATGTAGGCCTCTTCCAGGCTCGCGCCGGTCGGGGTGAGCTCGTGCAGGACGACCCCGGCGCGGGCGGCGATGTCACCGACGGTCGGGGCGTCCGGGCCGACGACCAGGAACGAGCCGTCGTCACGCGGGGTGACCGTCGCGTTCGGGCCGATCGCCGTGAAGAGCTGGTCGGGCATCGGGGTGCGGACGACCACGCGGGCCAGGTTGACCTGCCCGGAGGGACCCCCGGCGCCGGCGACGAACTCCGCGATCGGGGCGTCGGCGAGCACCTTGCCGCGACCGAGCACGACGACGCGGTCGGCGGTCTGGGCCATCTCGCTCATGAGGTGGCTGGAGAGGAACACGGTGCGGCCCTCACCGGCCATCCGGCGGGCAAGCTGCCGGACCCAGAGGACGCCGTCCGGGTCGAGGCCGTTGACCGGCTCGTCGAGGATCAGGGTCTGCGGGTCGCCGAGCAGCGCCGCGGCGATGCCGAGTCGCTGGCCCATGCCGAGCGAGAAGCCGCCGACGCGCTTGCGGGCGACGGACTCGATGCCGGTCATGTCCATGACCTCGTGCACCCGCTGCTTCGGGATGCCGTGCGTCGCCGCGAGCGCGAGGAGGTGGTTGTACGCGCTCCGACCGGAGTGCACCGCCTTCGCCTCGAGCAGCGCGCCGACCTGCCGGAGCGGGTCGCGGAAGCTCTGGTACGGCCGGCCGTTGACGGTCGCCGTGCCGGAGGTCGGCTGGTCGAGCCCCATGATCATGCGCATGGTGGTCGACTTGCCGGCGCCGTTCGGGCCGAGGAAGCCGGTGACGCTGCCGGGGTGCACGACGAACGAGACGTCGTCGACCGCGAGCTTGGGGCCGTAGCGCTTGGAGAGGTGCTGTACTTCGATCATCGCCGCCCACGGTACGGGGGCCGCGGATGCGGCCGCCTCCCCCTGGAGGCGGAGATCGCGACCCTCGTCGTCATCCTGCCGAAAGCCTCCCGTCCGTCGGCTCGCCGGGCGGCACCCCGGCAAAACACCGGTGTTCGTCGGAAACGCCGCGCCCATGCGCGGTTCGACTGACGAACACCGGTGTTCTGCAGCAAGTCCCACGCCCATTTCGGAACGATCGTTCCAAGACGGGTGTGATGTCACACGGTCGTCACACGGGGGAAACGGGCGGCGCGACCGGGGTCCGTAGCTTCGTGCCCAGGCAGACGCCGACCTCACCCCCCTCTCCCTTCCGGAGGACGTCATGGCAACAGAAGTCGCGGCACCCGTCGCAGCGCCCCACGCCCCCCTCACGCCGGCCGCCCCTGCGGGCGCCGGTCTGATCAAGCCCGGGTACGACCCGGCCCTCACCAACGAGGACCTCGCCCCGCTGCGGAAGCAGACCTGGACCAGCTACAACGTCTTCGCGTTCTGGATGTCCGACGTGCACTCGGTCGGCGGCTACGTCACCGCCGGGTCGCTCTTCGCCCTCGGGATCGCCAGCTGGCAGGTGCTCGTCGCCCTGGTCGTCGGCATCCTCATCGTGCAGGTCTTCGCGAACCTCGTCGCCAAGCCCTCCCAGCGCACCGGTGTGCCGTACCCGGTGATCAACCGCGCGGTCTTCGGCGTCCTCGGCGCGAACGTCCCCGCCATCATCCGCGGGCTCATCGCGATGGCCTGGTACGGCGTGCAGACCTTCCTCGCCGCGCAGTCGCTGAACATCGTGTTCCTCAAGTTCATCCCCGGGGCGGCCGCACTCCTCGAGCCGTCGTTCCTCGGGCTGAACGCGCTCGGCTGGATCTCGTACGCCGTGCTCTGGGTCGCGCAGGGCGCCCTGTTCTGGATGGGCATGGACGCGATCCGGAAGTTCATCGACTGGGCCGGTCCCGCCGTGTACGTCGTGATGATCGCGCTCGCGGTGTACCTCGTCGCCACCGCCGGCATCGGCAACATCTCGCTGACGCTCTCGGTCGGCGCCCCGATGTCGTTCGGCGCGAGCATCCCGGTGATGCTGTCGGCGATCGCCCTGGTCGTCAGCTACTTCTCCGGTCCGATGCTGAACTTCGGCGACTTCTCGCGGTACGGCAAGTCCTTCGCTGCGGTGAAGCGCGGCAACCTGCTCGGACTGCCCATCAACTTCCTGTTCTTCTCGATCCTCACCGTGCTGTGCGCCAGCGCGACGGTCCCGGTGTTCGGCAAGCTCATCACCGACCCGATCGAGACCGTCCAGGCGATCGGCGCCCCGTTCGCGATCCTGCTCGGCGGACTGACGTTCGTCACGGCCACGGTCGGCATCAACATCGTCGCGAACTTCATCAGCCCCGCGTTCGACTTCTCGAACGTCTCACCCCGCCGGATCAGCTGGCGGATGGGCGGCATGATCGCCGCGGTCGGCTCCGTGCTGCTCACCCCGTGGAACTGGTACGGCAACGACCAGGCGATCCTGTACACACTCGGTGTGCTCGGGGCACTGATCGGCCCGCTCTTCGGCATCCTGATCGCCGGCTACTACATCGTCGGCAAGCAGCGGGTCGCCGTCGACGACATGTACTCGAAGGACCCGGCCGGTCGGTACTGGTACCGGAAGGGCTTCAACCCGAACGCGATCTGGACCCTCGTCACCACCGGGGCGGTGTCGGTCGCCAGTGCCGTGCTGCCGCCGGCGCTCGGGGTCGTCCCGTGGCTGAGCAGCTACAGCTGGTTCATCGGCTGCGGTCTCGGGCTCGTCGTCTTCTGGGCGCTCGAACGCCGGTCGCCGGCCATGCCGCTGCTCGACGCCGACGACCCGACGGTCGACGACGGCGCCGCCCTCGGTCGCGCCTGACCGGGAGACATGTCCTGCACAGGGGCGCCGCCGCACCGACTCCGGCCGGTGCCCCTGTGGACAGCCGGGAGGCCCGCAACCACCCCGCCAGGATCGTCACCACCCACGCTCCACCCGCTCCACCGGAAGGACCCCGATGCGCATCCGCGTCGTCAACCCCAACACCACCGCGTCGATGACGGCGGCCATCGGTCGTGCCGCGGCCGCGGTCGCCGGACCGGGAACGGTCATCGAAGCCGTGCAGCCCAGCATGGGTCCGGCGTCGATCGAGAGCCACTACGAGGAAGCGCTGGCCGTGCCGGGGCTCCTCGAACAGGTGCTGGCGGGGGAGCAGGCTGGCGTGGACGCCACCGTCGTCGCCTGTTTCGGGGACCCGGGCATCGACGCTGCGCGGGAGATCGCCCGCGGCCCGGTGATCGGCATCGCCGAAGGGGCGTTCCGCACCGCCGCGATGCTCGGTCGGCGGTTCGGCGTCGTGACCACGCTCGAGCGGACGACCGGTCGTGCGCGGGAACTCGCCGACCGCTACGGCTGCGCGTCCCTGCTGACCGAGGTCCGGGCGTGCGAGGTGCCCGTGCTGCAGCTCGACGACCCGTCCTCGGGCGCCCGCGAGCTCGTCGTCGACGAGTGCCGTCGGGTGATCGCGAACGGTGCCGACGCCGTGGTGCTCGGCTGCGCCGGGATGGCCGAGTTCTGCGCGTCAGTGTCCGACGAGATCGGTGCACCGGTCGTCGACGGGGTCAGCGCCACGACCCTCCTGGCCGAGACGCTCGTCCGACTCGGCCTGACCACCGGCAAGCACGGCGAGTACGCCGCGCCGCCGCCCAAGCGGTTCACGGGGGCGCTCGCCTCCTTCGAGCTCGACGCCGCCCGCGTGATGGTCGGGGCGGACGCATGACGGACCTCCAGACGGCCGCCGTCGCCGACACCGTCGCGCCCGCCGACCTCGTGCTCCGTGCCCGCCGGACCTGGGTCGACGGCGCCTTCCAGCCCGCCGCCGTCGTCGTCCGCGACGGCCGGGTGGCGTCCGTCGAGCCGATCGACGCCGACGTCCTCGCCGACCGGGACGAGACCGTCCCCGACGCCCACGTCCTGCTGCCCGGACTCGTCGACACCCACGTCCACGTGAACGAGCCCGGACGCACCGAGTGGGAGGGTTTCGCCTCGGCCACCCGTGCGGCGGCGCTCGGCGGGGTGACGACGATCATCGACATGCCGCTCAACTCGATCCCGGCCACCGTCGACGTCCCCGCGCTCCGGGTCAAGCGAGCCAGCGCCACCGGACGCGTCGCGGTCGACGTCGGGTTCTGGGGCGGAGCGGTCCCCGACAACGCGGGTGCCCTCGCCGACCTGCACGCCGCCGGGGTCTTCGGCTTCAAGGGCTTCACCGCGCCGTCCGGCGTCGACGAGTTCCCGCACCTCGACCCGACGCAGCTGCGTGCCGCGATCGCCGAGGTCGCCGCACTCGACGCGCTCCTCATCGTCCACGCCGAGGACCCGGACCACCTCGTCGACCACGACGCGCTGGGGGTCCGCTACCAGGACTTCCTCGACACCCGACCCGTCCAGGCCGAGCGGTCCGCGATCGCCCGCGTGATCGACGGTGCGCGGGAGACCGGCGCCCGGGTGCACGTCCTGCACCTCTCCGACGCCGGTGCGCTCCCGATGATCCGCGCCGCGAAGGACGACGGCGTCCGCCTCACCGTCGAGACGTGCCCGCACTACCTGGCCTTCGAGTCCGGGTCGATCCCCGACGGTGCCACGGCGTACAAGTGCTGCCCGCCGATCCGCGACGACGCCAACCGCGACGCCCTCTGGGTCGGGCTGCTCGACGGCACGATCGACATGGTCGTCTCGGACCACTCGCCCTCGACCGCTGACCTGAAGGTCGACGACTGGGGCCTCGCATGGGGCGGCATCGCCGGCCTGCAGGTCGGATTCCGCGCGCTGTGGACCGAGGCGGCGCGTCGCGGACTGCCCCTCGACGCCGTCCTGCCCGCCGTGACGACCGGGCCGGCGGCGCTCGCCGGGTTCGCCGACCGCGGCCGGATCGCACCGGGGGCGCTGGCGCACTTCGCCGTCTTCGACCCCGACGCCCAGGCCACGATCGACGTCGACGCGCTGGCACACCGGAACCGGGTGTCCGCGTTCGACGGGCTGCAGGTCCGCGGCCGGGTGACGCAGACGTGGCTGCGCGGGCAACGCATCACCGGTACCACCGACGGCACCACGACGGTCGACGTCGTCGCCGGAGAGCTGGTCGGCCGTGGCTGAGACGCGTACCGCCGCCGACGTGCACCTCGGCTCGACGCCCGACGACGTCCTCTGGGGACGGTTGCCGAGTCGCCACGACGCCGCTGTCCGCACCGTCGCGCCGGGCTCGGTGGTGACCATCGACACCGTCAGCCACGAGGGCCTGCTGCCCGACCAGGGCTCCGACCCGGTGGCGTTCTTCGGGCGGCACGGCGTCGATCCGGGCGACGTGCTGCCGGACGCGATCGACATCGTGCGGGACCTCCGCAACGACGACGCCGACGGCCCGCACGTGGTGTCGCGACCGATCGCCGTCGCCGGGGCGGAACCGGGCGACGTCCTCTCGGTGTCGATCCTGGCGGCGCTGCCTCGGGTGCCGTACGGGGTCATCTCGAACCGGCACGGCCGTGGTGCACTGCCGGGGGAGCTGCCGCGTGGTGCGGACCCGGTCTCCGTGTTCGCCGACGTCGTCACGCGCGACGGCGTCGACCACGGCCGGCTGCCGGTGGTGGACGGCGGTCCCCGCGTGGTGACCTTCCCGCTCCGGCCCTTCCCCGGCATCCTCGGCGTCACCGTCGACAGCGACGTCCGACCGCACTCCGTCCCGCCGGGACCGCACGGCGGGAACATCGACATCGCGCTGCTGACCGCAGGCTCGACCCTGCACCTGCCCGTGCAGGTGCCGGGCGCCGGTGTGTACGTCGGCGACCCGCACTTCGCCCAGGGGGACGGTGAGGTCGCCCTCACCGCGATGGAGGCCTCACTCCGCCTGAGCCTGCGCCTCGACGTCGTCCCGCGCGCCACCGCGCTCCGACGGTTCGGTGCCCTGGTCGGTCCGGTCGCCGAGACCACCGAGTTCCTGGTGCCCACGGGCATGGACGCCGACCTGGACGAAGCCGTGCGGCGGTGCGTCCGAGCGGCCATCACGCTGCTCCGTGCACGGTGGGGTGTCGACGAGCACCTGGCCTACGCGTACCTCAGCGCGGCGACGGACTTCCGCATCTCGCAGGTCGTCGACCTCGTCTGCGGTGCCCACGCGACCATCCGCAAGGCGGACTTCGACGCGGTGGCGACGTGCGACTGACCGGGACGTGGCCCGCCGGCCTCGAGTCGGCGTTCCACCGGTACGAGGACGCCCTGATGCGGGACGACACCGCGGTGCTCGACGCGCTGTTCGAACCGGGGCCGGACACGCTCCGTGGTGACGGTGCCGGACTGCTCCGCGGACACGAGCAGATCAGTGCCTTCCGGTCCGCTCGCGGTGGCGTCGCCCGTCGGGTCCTGATCGGCGTGGACGTGCAGGTCCTCGGTCCGCATGCCGTGCTGGTCGTGGGGGAGTCCCGGTTCCTCGACGGTGGACGTGGTCTGCAGACGCAGCTCTGGTGCCGGACGGACGGTACCTGGCGGATCCGGACGGCGCACGTCACCGGACGTTCGCCGTCGTTCGACCGGTCCGTGTGGCGCGTGCTCGGCGACCCGCTCGTCCCCGGTGCCGGCTCCGGTCCCGGCGGCGCGTCCGGTCCGCTGGCCGGCGTCCGCGTGGCGGTGAAGGACCTCATCGCGGTGCGCGGGCAGGTCATCGGCGCGGGCAACCCGACCTGGCAGGCCCAGGCGGAGATCGAGGACGAGCACGCTCCGGCGGTCGCGATGCTCCTCGACGCCGGAGCCGAGGTGACCGGCATCGCCCGCAGTGACGAGTTCGCGTACGCCCTCGCCGGCCGGAACGCCCACTCCGGGACGACCCCGAACGGAGCGGCCCCCCGGCGGATCGGCGGCGGCTCGACGTCCGGGTCGGCTTCGGCGGTCGCACTCGGGCAGGCAGACCTCGGTCTGGGCACGGACACGGCGGGCAGCCTCCGGGTCCCGGCGTCCTACCAGGGGCTCTGGGGACTGCGGACCACGCACGGCGCCGTGTCCCGGAAGAGCGTGCTGCCCCTCGCGCAGACCTTCGACACCGTCGGGTGGCTGACGCGCGACCCCGAGCTGCTCCGGCAGGTCGCCGGCATCGCGTTCGGCGACCCCGTGGAACCCCAGCGCGAGACCGAGGACCCGCTGGCCCGGAGTGAGCCGCTGCTCCGGCCTGAACCGCTGCTCCGGAGTGGCCCGCTGCTCCTGAGCGACGCGCTGCTCGATGCCGCTGAACCCGACACCCGCAGCGCGTTCCTCGCCTGGGTCGAACGGGTCGGCTGTCCGGTGCAGTCGGTCGCGCTGCCGGACCTGGACGACCTCGCCGAGACGCTGCGGGTCGTACAGGCAGCTGAGGCGCACCGGAACCACGGCGACTGGGTCACCGCACACCCGGGTGCCCTCGGAGCCGACGTCGCCGAGCGGTTCGCCGCAGCGGCAGCCGTCACCGCCGAGCAGGAGTCGGCAGCGCGTGCCCGCCTCGTGGAACTCCGGACCGTGCTCCGCCGCGTGGTCGGGAACGGAGTCCTGGCCTTCCCCACCGTGCCGGGGCCCGCTCCGGACCGGACGGCCGACACCGCCGCCGTGCTCGTCACCCGCCGAGCGACCCTCCGCATGACGTCGGTCGCCGGCGTCGGCGGTCTGCCCGCCGTCAGCATCCCGGCGCTCCGGGTCGACGACGCCCCCGTCGGGGTGTGCCTCGTCGGACCGGCCGGTGCCGACCTCGCGCTGGTCGACCTCGCGATCGACCTCGCCCGTGCCACCACACCCGAAGCCGCCCCCGCAACATGTCCGTAACGCGCGTTCCATTATCCTTGATTGTGGAACGGAAGGATCAACCATGTACCCCGTGAACCCGCCCGCACGTCTCCTGATGGGCCCCGGCCCGATCGACGCCGACCCCCGCGTCCTCCGCGCGCTCTCGACCCCGCTGGTCGGGCAGTACGACCCGTGGATGACCGAGACGATGAACCAGACGCAGGAGCTGTACCGCCAGGTGTTCGGCACCCGGAACGAGGCCACCGTCCTGGTCGACGGCACCTCCCGCGCCGGCATCGAAGCCGCGCTCGTCTCCTTGCTGGCGCCCGGAGACAGCGTCCTCGTCCCGGTGTTCGGCCGGTTCGGGCACCTGCTCGCCGAGATCGCCGGACGGGCCGGAGCGACGGTGCACACGATCGAGACCGAGTGGGGCCAGGTGTTCCCGGCCTCCGTGATCGAGGACGCCATCGTGCGGGTGCGCCCGAAGCTCCTGGCCGTCGTGCAGGGCGACACCTCGACGACGATGAACCAGCCGCTCGACGAGCTCGGGGCGATCTGCGAACGGCACGGCGTGCTGTTCTACACGGACGTCACGGCCTCCGTCGGCGGGAACCCGCTCGAGGTCGACGCGTGGGGCATCGACGCCGTCAGCGCCGGGCTGCAGAAGTGCCTGGGCGGCCCGTCCGGCAGCGCACCCCTGTCGCTCTCGCCCCGGGCGGTCGCAGTGCTCGACGGCCGTCGGAGCGTCGAGGCCGGCATCCGCGAACCGGGCGACGACGTGTCCGACCACCCGATCCAGTCGAACTACCTCGACCTGGGGATGATCATCGACTACTGGGGTCCCCGCCGCCTCAACCACCACACCGAAGCGGCATCGATGCTCTACGCCGCGAACGAGTGCGCGCGGATCCTGCTCGAGGAGGGCCGCGACGCCGTCGTCGAGCGGCACGCCATCGCCGGCCGCGCCATGCTCGAGGGGGTCCGCGGCCTCGGGCTCACCGTGTTCGGGGACGTCGGGCACAAGATGC
This sequence comes from Curtobacterium sp. APC 4022, assembly GCF_030407555.1. Lineage (NCBI taxonomy): Bacteria > Bacillati > Actinomycetota > Actinomycetes > Micrococcales > Microbacteriaceae > Curtobacterium > Curtobacterium sp. APC 4022. Next base: position 4,145 of record NZ_JASDDD010000042.1, on the reverse strand, counting down.
ACAACGTCGTCGCCGTCGAGATCCCCGATGAGGTCCAGGGCGACGCAGTCCGTTCCGCGATGCTCGAGGACCACGGCATCGAGATCGGCACCTCGTTCGGCCCGCTGCACGGACGGGTGTGGCGCATCGGCACGATGGGCTACAACGCCCGGAAGGACACCGTCGTGACGACCCTCTCCGCCCTCGAACAGGCGCTGCGTCGCGGCGGGAAGTCCGTGCCGCAGGGCGGTGGGGTCGACGCCGCGCTCGACGTCTACGCGGGACGCGGCGCCTCGCTCGAGGCCGGGCTCCCGGCGGGGGCACGCTCGTGAGTGCGGCCGTGGAGCTGCCCGTCGCCGGTGCGGTGGCCCGTGCCGCCGCCGACCGGATCGTCGCCCGCTGCGACGAGCTCGCCATGATCAGCGAGACCGCTGGCCACATCACCCGCGTCTACCTCTCGCCCGAGCACGCCCGGGCCAACGCCGTCGTCCGGACCTGGATGGACGACGCCGGACTCGAGACGTGGCAGGACGCCGCCGGCAACCTCCACGGCCGGACCCGGCACAGCGATCCGGAGGCCCCCGTCCTGCTGCTCGGGTCGCACCTGGACACCGTGGTCGACGCCGGCCGGTACGACGGGGTCGTCGGCGTCCTCATGGCGATCGAGGTCGCCGCACGCCTACAGCAGGACCGTGCCGCCCTGCCGTTCGCGCTCGAGGTCGTCGCCTTCTCCGACGAGGAGGGCACCCGGTTCGGCAAGGCCCTGCTCGGCTCCTCCGCGGTCGCCGGGGTGTGGGACGAGTCGTGGTGGGACCTCCGCGACGGCGACGGCACCACCCTCCGAGCTGCCTTCGAGTCCTTCGGCCTCGACCCGGCGCAGGTCGGGCAGGCCGCCGTCGACCCCGCGTCCCTCGTCGGGTACCTCGAAGCCCACATCGAGCAGGGGCCGTACCTCGAACAGGCCGACCAGGCGCTCGGTGTCGTCACCAGCATCGCGAGTGCCCGTCGGTTCACCGTGCGTGCCGTCGGCGAAGCGCGGCACGCCGGCGGAACCCCGTACGAACGGCGCCACGACGCCCTGCTCGCGGCCGCCGAGGCCGCCCTGGCCGTCGAGCGGATCTGCCGGACGGAGCAGCACATCGGCACGGTCGGCACGATGGCCGTCGAGCCCGGAGCGGTCAACGTCGTCCCCGGCCTCGCCACGTTCGCGGTCGACCTCCGCGGGGAGTTCGACGACGGCCGCGACCGGGTCTGGGACGAGATCGCCCAGGCCTTCGGCGAGATCGGGACACGACGCGGCGTCGAGGTCACCCCCACCGAGGTGCACCGGGCACCGGCGGTGTTCTGCGCCCCGCACCTGATGGACGCCGTCCGCGCCGGGATCGTCAGCACGGGTGAACCAGAACCCCTCGAGCTGTTCTCCCGCGCCGGACACGACGCCATGTCGCTCGGCCTGGTGACCGACGTCGCGATGCTGTTCCTCCGCAACCCGGACGGCATCAGTCACCACCCAGACGAGTTCGTCTCCGCGGCGGACGTCGCCCTCGGACTCGACGCGCTCGCCGGAGCGGTCGAGCACCTCGCCGCGCAGCGCCTCGCCGACACCACGACGGCCGGGGCCGGCGCATGAGCGTCCCCGACGTGCGGGGGCGGATCGACTCGGTCTGGGAGCGCCTCTCGCCGGCCGAGCGACGGGTCGCCGCGATGATCCGACACGACCCGGAGCTCCTGCTCGTCGGCACCTCGTCGCAGCTCGCGGCCGAGTCCGGCACCTCGAAGGCGACGGTCTCCCGACTCGTCCGGTCGCTCGGGTTCCAGGACGCCGCCGAGGTCCGTCAGAACCTGATGTCCGCTCGGGGGACCGGCCTGCCCTGGGCGGCCGAGGATGCCGCGCACGTCGATCAGCGTGCCGTCGAGGCCCGGAACCTCGACGCCGCCTTCGCCTCCCTCGCCCGTGCCGACCGGCCGCGCCTCGCCCGGCGCATCGTCCGCGCTCGCCGGGTACTGGTCTTCGGCGAGCGCGGCGCGTACCCGATCGCGCTGCAGCTCCGCGCGCAGCTCGCACAGGTCCGCCCGGACGTCCGGGTCGGGCCGGCACCGGGTCAGCGCCTGGGGGAGGAGGTCGCGGACCTCGACCGTCGAGACCTCGTGGTGATCGTCACGGTCCGTCGGCACGCCGCCGGGGTCGACCGGGTCGTCCGGCACTGCGTCGGCACCGGGGCGGACGTCGTCGTCATCGGGGACCCGACCGCCGCCGTCATCGCGGCGCCCGCGACCACCGCGGTGCTCTGCCCGGTCGACTCACCCTCGGCGTTCGACTCGTTGGCGGCGCTGTTCGCGGTCGTCGCGGCGATCACGAACGACGTCTACGAGGCCTCCGGTCCGTCCGGACGGACCCGGGTGGAGGCCGTGGCGAGCGCCTACGACACGCTCGGCGAACTCGCCGGCCCCTGACCGACGCTGCCTGTGCCTGTGCCTGTGCCTGTGCCTGTGCCTGTGCCTGTGCCTGTGCCCGTGCCCGTGCCCGTCCCTGCGTCCCCGACTTCGGCGGCGAGCGACCGGTTCCGCTCTCGGATCAACGCGATCAGGTACCGCCGCAACACCAGCCCCTCCGCGATCCGACCGAGCACCCCGAACGGTGCCCGGAACGTGATCTCGTCCACCATGCGCGTCCCGGTCGGGGTGGCGTCGAACCGGTGGTGGTGCCGGAACCGGGCGAACGGCCCACGGACCTGTTCGTCGACGAACGTGTGGGGAGCCTCCAGTGCGGTGATCTCGTTCGTCATCCGCCAGACGATGCCGAAGTGGCGCGCACGCCAGGTCACACTCTCGCCGATCCCGATGCGCCCGTCCGTCGTGCCGGCGACCGCCTGCTCGCCGGTCGCAGCCATCGACCGCAGGTGCGCGCCGATGTCCAGTGACAGGTCGAAGGCCCGCTCGGGCGGCACGGGCAGGTCGGTCACGATCCGGAAAGCAGCGCTCACGCCTCGATCCTGGCCCACGGACGGCAGGATGGTCACGTGACCGATGCCGCCCTGACTCCGCTCGACCGTGCCGGGAGGCTCGTCCCCGGCCTCGCGCTCGCCACCGGCATCGCCGTGGTCGCGACCGTGATCGGGCGGTTCCTGCCGGTCGTCGGAGCGCCGGTCAGCGGCGTCGTGATCGGCGCGGTCCTCGGCACCGTGCGGCGACCCGGACCGGTCGTCCGGCCGGGCATCACGACCGCGAGCAAGACGGTGCTGCAGTTCGCGGTGGTCCTGCTCGGGGCCCAGCTGTCGCTCCTGCAGGTCGCCCGGGTGGGGGTGCAGTCGCTGCCGGTGATGCTCGGCACCCTCGTCATCTGCCTGCTCGCCGCGTGGGGGATCGGTCGTGCCCTCGGTGTGGTCGGGAACCTGCGGACCCTGATCGGGGTCGGGACGGGCATCTGCGGGGCGTCGGCGATCGCGGCCGTCACCCCGGTGATCGGCGCTGTGTCGATCGAGGTGGCGTACGCGGTGTCGACGATCTTCCTGTTCAACGTGGCCGCCGTGGTCGTCTTCCCCGTGGTCGGGCACGCCCTCGGCATGAGCCAGCACGCGTTCGGGCTGTTCGCGGGGACGGCGGTGAACGACACCTCCTCGGTCGTCGCCGCCGCGAGCACGTACGGCCCGGGGGCGGCGGACTTCGCGGTCGTCGTGAAGCTCGTCCGGACGCTCATGATCATCCCGGTGGTCCTCGGTCTGGCGTGGTTGGTCGGACGCCGGGCGGAGAAGACGGCAACGGCGTCGACCAGGGACGGGTCGGCAGCCGGCGACGTGGCACTGGACGGGTCGGCGATCGAGCCCACGGTCGTGCCACCTCGCGGGAAGTGGTCCCCGCGCCGCGTGTTCCGTCTCGTGCCGTGGTTCCTCATCGGCTTCGTGCTGGTGGCCGCCGTCAACTCGACGGGTGTCATCCCCGGGCCGGCGCACCCGGCGATCGCTGCGGTCGCCGCGTTCCTCATCACCGTGGCCCTGAGCGCGATCGGCCTGTCGACGGACATCGCGGGGTTCCGTCGTGCCGGGTTCCGGCCGCTGGTCCTCGGCGGGTCGCTCTGGATCGTGGTGTCGCTGTCGAGCCTCGGACTGCAGGCCCTCACCGGCAGCATCTGACCGCCCGGCAGCATCTGACCGCCCGCCAGCCTGCCC